>JAURXW010000052.1 GCA_030654205.1 Bacteriovorax sp. | reverse complement strand
TAATTTTAAAAAAATTACATAAAAAATTAAAGCAGTTAGAAATAGAGGGAATATCATTGGAAAATTTCCCAACTGCGACCCAAAATATTTTTAATGAAATTATGAGTTTTGGAACTGAGGAAAGTTATTTTCAATCTAAAGAAAGTGTAGAAAATAATAATTATCAAAACTAAAAACTTATAATTATTTACCAGAACTTGATAAGTTGAGCGGTAAGTCCTGTGGTGATTGGCTTAAAATAAATTTAATGAGTTCATTCAAACTTTTAAAGTTTGCTAACTGAGAATCAGAAATGTAAACATTAGTTTTTTTTTGAAGTGCTACTACTATTTTATAAAAATCTAAGGAATCTATTTCGATCTGTTCTCTTAAAGGCATATTCATATCTATTTTTTCAAAAGTAACTTCAGGAGCTACTTGAGCAAAAATTTCTTTGAAATAAGTTTTAATATCTTCACCATTCATAATAAACCCTCTTAATAAATATTTTCATCCTAAGCTAGAAGGTGAATTTAAGTTTTTATCAATTTCATTTAAAAACTTTGCCCCTAAAATACCATCACTAACTCGATGGTCTGCACTAAGTGTAATATCAACAACAAATCCCGCTCTAACTAAATCTTGTGAGTCGATAATTGGCTCCTTTCTAATATGACCGATACCTATTAATGCAACTTGTGGAGGAAAAATTATTCCGAATACTTCATCACTTCCTAAATCACCTATATTTGTAATTGTAAAAGTACCTTCACTTAACTCTCGACTTTTCAGATGCCCATCTCGAGCCCTGGTTATTAAATCTAAAACGGCAGCATTTAATTCCAATATACTCATTGCATCCGCATCAAGGATTGCAGGTACCAAAACACCGCCCTCTTTAAACGCAATTGCAAAACCGAGATGAATATTAGTTGAAAATGCAAAATTTTCATCTTTATAAATTCCGTTCATTTCGGGATATTTTTTTAACGAATTAATAACGGCCTTCATCAACAAAACGGGAGTTAGTAATCTTCTAGATGGATCCACGTTTCTATTGGTTTCATCTTGCCATTTCATCAGCAAATCCAAATGAATTCTTTTCTTTAAATAATAATGTGGAACTTCTTTTTTTGATCGTGACATTAAGCTGGCTATCGCCTGTCTCAGATTTTTCCCACTGAATATTTTTTCAACTTTTGTAGATTGCAATTTATTTTCTACATCTTGCAAAGTTATTTCGCCTTCCTTGCCAGTTCCAATCATCTGTTTAAAATCAATATGATTATCCTCGCACATCTTTTTAGCAGCAGGAGAAACTTTAATTCTTTGTTCTTTTTGATCTAAAATCTCTTCACCTAAAATATCAAATATGGCTATCGTTTCTCCAACATGGACAACATCCCCAACTGATTTCAGTAAATTCATAACAACACCTTCTCTGAAACTTTCAATATCTATGACTGATTTTGTCGTTTCAACAGATGCAATTATTTGGTTCTTTTTTACAGAATCTCCTGTTTTAATTTTCCATTCAACAATTTTGCCTTCGTCCATATCAGCTCCTAGGGAGGGCATTGGTAAATTGTAATTCATTTTAATATCTCCTCAAGCTTGATAACAATATCTTCAAATCTTGGAATAATGGCCTCTTCTAAATGACGTGGATATGGAATTGGAAATTCTTTGCGGCATAATCTATAAACGGGAGCATCTAGATCGTAAAAACAATTTTCAGTAATTCGTGACGAAATTTCAGCTGCCAGGCTTCCACTTCTCCACCCCTCATCAACAATAAGCACACGATGGTTTTTTTTCACAGAAGAAAAAATTGTTTTGTTATCCAATGGTCTTAAGCAACGAAGATCTATAACTTCAATTTCAAATCCTTTTTTTTTCATTTCTGCGCAGGCTTGCATACAACGTGGAAGCATTCCACCATAGGTAATAAGTGTTAAATCTTTGCCCACATTTTTAAGTTGTGCATGAAATGGATTAAATTCTTGCAATACATCAGGGCATTCCTCCGAAATATTAAAAAGAAGTGCGTGTTCAATGATGATGACAGGAGATGTTTCATTCATTGCATAAATAAGCATATAGCGAGCATCTTCAACTGTTGCTGGAGCTAAAATTTTTAAACCTGGAATATGGGCCAACCAACCCTCAAACGAATTTGAATGCTGAGCTCCTAGCTGTCTTCCGCCTCCTGAGGTCATGCGAATAATTAGAGGCAAATGAATTTGTCCTCCTGACATAAAATTAACGATGGCCGCTGTATTAATAATTTGGTCAAAGGCCAAGAGAGCAAAGTTAATTGTCATGATTTCGACGATGGGCTTCATACCTCCCATCGCTGCTCCAATGCCCAATCCTGTAAACCCAACTTCAGAAAGTGGAGCATCAATAATTTTGTCACTTCCAAATTCTTTTAATAAATTTTTACTTACTGCATAGGTTCCACCATAAGCACCAACATCCTCACCGATTAAAAAAGAATTGGGATGCAAATTTAAGCAGTCTTTAAGACTTAAGTTCAATGCTTCTCGATAAGTTATTTTCATAGAACCTCTAAACTTAAATCTGAAAAATTTTCAACTTTAGCATTTTCTGCAAAATTAATTGCCTCGCTCATTTCCAACATAATCCCATGTTGAATTTCTTCCCATTCCTTAATAAATAATAGATTTTCATTATCAGTAAATGATTTAGTAATTTCTTTTTTTGCCAGTTCAATCGGATCTCTTGTTTTCCATTTTTCGACTTCTTCTTTCTCTCGATAAAGTTCAGGATCAAACATCGAATGGGCCCTAAACCGGTACGTTTGAAATTCTAAAAAAAATGGTCTTTGTTCTTTTTCTATATAATCTAAAGCAAATTTAGTTTTATCAAAAACTTCATAAACATTCATCCCATCGACTTTTTCGGCTTCTATTAAATATGAACGAGCTTTACTGGTTAAATCGATTTGCGACTGTGATCTAGATAGTGCTGTGCCCATTGCATAAAAATTATTTTCACAACAAAAAAGTATTGGTACATTCCAAAGACTGGCCATGTTCATTGACTCGTGAAAAGCTCCCTCTGCCATTGCACCTTCTCCAAAAAAGCAAACAGTCCTTCGGCTTTCCTTTAATTTTTTAGCCGCAAATGCTAAGCCTAATGCCTGAGGTATTCCCGCTGCTACAATTCCACTTCCTCCAAAAAAACGATCTGTGACACTGTACAAGTGCATCGAACCTCCACGACCTTTAGAGCATCCATCAATTTTTCCGAACATTTCAGAAAATATTTTTTTAGCACTCACACCTTTTAACAAAGCATGGCCATGCTCGCGGTATGTTCCTAATACATTATCATTTGGAAGCAGTTGGCTTATAACACCTGTTGCGACGGCTTCTTCACCAATATAGAGATGCAAAAATCCTCTTATTTTTTCTTTAGTATACAATTCAGCACAAAGCTCTTCCAAGGTACGAACACGTTGCATATTTTTCAATAGTTTAATTTTAGTTGCAGTATCCATTTTAAGTTGTTTCCAACATAGATAAATCCCCCTCTGGAAGACCCAATTCGCGAGCTTTTAAAAGACGTCTCATAATTTTTCCGCTTTTTGTTTTGGGCAAATTGTCAACGAAGGAAATTTCTTTGGGAGCAATTGAAACTCCTAAATGAATACGAGCAAAAGACATAATGTCCAATCGAAGAGCGTCGGTTGGAGTATAGTTTTTTTTCAGCACAGCAAAACCTTTAACAAGCTCGCCAGCAATAAGATCAGGTTTGCCTATTACAGCGGCTTCAAGTACTGCCGGATGTTCCATTAATACACTTTCAACTTCAAATGGACCAATAAGGTGACCAGAGCTTTTAATGACATCGTCGGCACGACCGACAAACCAAAAATATCCTTGTTCATCTTTTTTTGCGAGATCACCTGTTAAGTACCATCCATCTTTAAAACATTTTAAATAACGTTCATCTTCTCCTAAATAACCACGAAACATCGAAGGCCAACCAGCTTTTATAGCAATTTGTCCTTCAATATCAGGTTCCATTATTTTTTCCAATAAAGTGTCATTTAATTTTACCAATTCGATTTCAATCCCAGGAAGAGGTTTTCCCATCGATCCCGGCTTAATGGCCATGACTGAAAAATTCGAAATCATAATTCCACCAGTTTCTGTTTGCCACCAATTATCATGAAGAGAAATTCCCAAATTCTTTTTCACCCACCATATAACTTCAGGATTAAGCGGCTCACCTACACTGGCCGCAAATTGAACTGAAGAAAAATCAAATTCCTTAGGCAATTCCTCGCCGGCTTTCATTAACATTCTCATAGCAGTGGGAGCACTATACCAAGAAGTGACTTTAAATTTTTCTAAAATCTCATACCATCTTTTGGCGTTAAACTCAGCTTCATCAATAATTAAAGTTACCCCATTACATAGTGGAGAAATTATTCCGTAGGAAGTTCCCGTTACCCAACCTGGATCCGCAGTACACCAAAAGATATCATCTTTTTTAAAATTGAGTGCCCACTTTCCTGAGAGTTGATGATAAACAACTGAACTGTGTACATGCATCGCCCCTTTCGGATTGCCGGTTGTTCCACTCGTGAAATGTAAAAGAGCAAGATCATCAGCTGAAGTTTTTATTAAATCGATTCGATCATTTTTTTCAAGATGAATATTTAGCAGTGTTTTAAAATCTATATAATTAGGAATATTTTTTGCACTTCCATCATCATCAAAAATAATTAAATATGTAAGTTGATTAAGAGATTTTCGAATAGGCGCAATTTTTTTATGATAAAACGAAGCCAGGGTAAAAAGGGCCTTCGCATTTCCCTTGATCATTCGTGCAGCAATAGGTTCCGGTCCAAAAACTGAAAACAAGGGAGAAAAAACTATACCTGCTCTAAGTGAAGCTAGGGCAACTAAGTACGATTCTGGTTTCCTTGGGGATAAAGAAAATAGAACATCACCTTTGGCCAGTCCGAGCCGAAGTAGTCCATTCATCAACATTTTGGTTTGGTATAACAGTTCGCCGTAAGAAATATTTTTGATATCTGTATTATTTTCAGGCCAAGATTTACCAATAAACTTAATTGCCGTTTTATTGTTCATATCCTCCTGAGAATGATTATCCAAGGCCTCGTGACAAATATTAAGATACCCGTGGTTTCTTTTGATTGTTTGATCTAATAGATCTGCCCAAGAAATATTTTCTGCAAGCATTGATTCTTTTAAATTAGTATTTTCAATTTCAACAGGAGATTTATTAATCGTAAAATGACTCTCCACAATTTACCTCACTATAATTTCAATGCACCCATTTTATAATCGGTGGGTGACGTTCCACATATTGGGGCCGGCCACTTGAATAACCTAAAACAATCGGCAACACTGGCTTAGAGCCGGTAGGAATTCCCAATCGTTCACTCAAACTGGGATCGGCTAAGTAATCTGTGGCCAATCCAATTGGGCAA
>JAURXW010000045.1 GCA_030654205.1 Bacteriovorax sp. | reverse complement strand
CCGCTTTAGTCTCTGTTGAAAAAGCAGAGAGAAAATCCTTTGTAAAAAAAGATCATCGATTTGTACGATCTGTTCAAAGGCTTCCAATACCTCAATTTATGAATGCTAAAGATGTTGCGGAAGAATATATGAAATGGCTTCCAAAACTTTTTTCACCTTTAATTTCAGTTACTGTCGTCAATGACTTTGTAGAGTTTTCTTTGTTTCATAAAAAAATTGTATTATTAAAACTAAAATACTCTGAAGAAAGAAGTACACCTAATAGGGCGTTGTTTTATATTGTTGGGGGAATTCTTGTCCGGATAAATGATAAAAGTCGGCTTGAATTTAGAGAAACACTTCCTGTCGGTGGAACTAGATATATCATTACGGCTATTCATGATTTCGAGCCTGCATTACCTTGGCCTATTTATGTAGTCACTCAAGCTTTAGTTCACCTGGGAGTCATGAGGGCATTTGGAAAACACTTGGGATCTAAATCGAAAAAAAATAAGTAAAGGTTAAAATATGAAAGACTATATTATTATTGGTGCCGGTTTAAGTGGTCTTGCAACTGCAAAAAGTATTACAGAGTTTGGTCTTGGAAGTGCATTGGTTTTGGAAAAATCAAAAGGAGTTGGCGGGCGAATGGCCACGAGAAGAACTCTTGCGACTCGCTTTGATCATGGTGCCCAATTTTATCGCCTAAAAAATGATATCAACGAATTTCATCAGCTTTGGAATAAAAATGAACTTAGTCATCAATGGTTTGTTTCGCCTATCGGAAATCACTGGTGTGCCCGGGAAGGAATGACTACTTTAGCTAAAGTACTTGCACAACGCCAAGAAGTTCAACTAGAAAAACAAATTGAGAGTATTCATTTTGAAAACAATACCTGGACAATTATTTCAGATAAAAATGAAAAATGGGAATGCCATAATTTAATTTTAACTGCACCACTGCCTCAATCAATTCTCTTGCTTGAGAAAAATGGAATTGAAATTTCAGCAGAACTTAAAAATATTACATATAGCAAAGCACTTATTGCTTTAGTTACTTTAAAAGATACACTTGCATTTTCACCACACGGTTACGTTGAATATATTGAAGGTGATTTTTTTTCAATTACTGATCAGGTTGCCAAAGGTGTAAGCACCATACCTGCCTTGACAATAACTATGTCTGCGGAATTTTCGGAGAAAGAATTTGAAAATATTAACGAAGCAGAAGTTTTGGCTAAAATTATTAAAAAATTTCTTGTTAAATATCCGACTGCTGAAATTATTGGTAGTGAATTAAAAAAATGGAGATATTGCAAACCTTCTTCGACTTACAGCAATCCTTTTGCTCAAGTTAGTCCAAAATTATTTCTAATTGGTGATGCCTTCGGAGGAAGTAGTTTGATTGGGGCCATTAGGTCATCAAAGGCACTTTGTGAGCATTTGATAAATAATCTAACGTGATAAAAAATCAGCTAAATTTTGTGAACCCATAACGACCGCGGCAATTCCTTGTCCTGGGAATTGAGTATCACCCAACATATAAAAATTTTTATAAGGCGAGCGCGCCAGGATATAGCTCAGGGGATTTCGAGTTAAAGAGTGAGGGACACCACCGACTAATCCGTTATAGCGCTTAGTATACTTAATAAAGGTTTTGGGCGATCCTGTTAAAATATTTTGTAAGTCAGAATCTTGCAGCTGAAACTTTTCTTTCAGAATACTTAAAATAAAATTTTTGGTATTTTCTTTTTTTCTTTTATATTCTTCATTTTCTAATCCCAGCCACTCGGACGCACGTGTATGGGTTGAAATAGTTACCGTTTGTCTCCCGTCAATTGATCTCAAAATATCATTTGGATTCGAAAGCGAAACAAAAAAAGACTTTGTAAAACAATTGGGTATTTCAGCACAATGGATTTGGTGATAAAGTCCCTCGCGGATTTTATCAAGAGGAATCGTCAGATAAATCATAAAGGCCGACCAGCAATTTTTGGGATCGGGTCTATTGGTTTTAGTAAAAAAGTTTTGTCCCTTCTCGTCTTCAAAAAGTTCATTGTGATTCCAGAATGGGATTGTCGAAACTAGTTTGGCACAACTAAATGTTCCTTTTGACGTCATAACTTCAAAACTCTGGCTTTTATTTATCGGTGTAATTTTTATTACCTGATGTTTATAGAAAATATGAGAACATTTTAAAGCTAGCGCATTTGAAAAAGCTTTCATCCCTCCCATAGCATAGGCCGTATCTTCTGGATAAGACAGCCCCATGGCTCCCATTAATAAAGGAGTGTCTTGCATTTTATTTTGGGCGGTAATAAATAAGAGCTCATCAAGCATTTGAAGGTAGATTTTGTCTTTGATTTTTAATTTATCAACAGTGCTAAAAACGCTACTGATAAGGGCCGGTAGAGATAAAAGTGCTGAGAATGTGTTGAAAGAAAAAAAAGAAATTAAACTCTTGAAGGATCGAATGGGAATATTCTTAAAAGTAGTTGAGAGCTTCCATCCTCTTTCGTCGACGAGATAAAGTTTATTCCATAATTTATTATGGTCGATAGCTGGAAAATGATTTGTTAGTTCTGAAATCCATTTTTTAGAATCGCTAAAGTGTCTTATTTTTTTATCATCTATCCAAGAAATGACACCAGGGTCGACTGAAACTAAATCAAGATTCAGATTTAATTGTTTTATTAATTGCTCTAAGGGTCTTCCTTTTTTTAATCCGGATAAAGTAGTGGCCCCGGCATCAAATGTAAAACCGTCTCTCTCAAAATATGAGGAACATCCTCCGGGAAGAGAATGTGATTCTAGGATTGCTACTTTGTGTCCACGCTTTTCCATGAGGGCCGCAAAACTTAATCCCGCAGCACCTGCGCCGATGACAATATATTCGTATTTCATTTTTTGATTCTAACTTAAAACAACGAGCAGGTAAGGTGCGTCTATCAAATGCCTATATGGGAAAATAGTTTGCAGTTTAATCTTCGTCATCATCTTCATCAAAATCTTCATCAAAATCAGTACTAGGATTACTTGAATCATCAACTCCCCAAGCATCATTAAATTCAGGTGGAATATTTGGATCTACTTTTTTGCTGTAGCCATAAGGGCAGTGAATACATCCACTTTGACAGCAGTATCCGCGCTTTAAATGATATTTTTCGGTGAAGACGAGGTTTCCATCGGAATTGATATAAGAGTCAACGAGTAGGGTATTATTAGATTTATTCATACTGGTATTTTACAGCAACAAAATAAAAACGGCCCATTTCTGGGCCGTCTTAAATATATAGGTGCTTTTGGCATTCTAAAATAAATTAGAGACTAGTATCTACCGCCGCCACCGCCGCGATTTCCACCACGATCTCCGCCGCCACGGTTACCACCGCCGCCGCCGAATCCGCCGCCACTTCTTCCACCACCGAATCCACCGCCGCCACCGCCGCGAGAATCTCTTTCTGGTTGTGGTTTAGCTTCTGAAACTCTTAATGAACGTCCTTCGTACTCTTGACCATCCAATTGAGAAACAGCAGATTGTGCTCCATCATCAGAATCCATCTCAACAAAACCGAAGCCTTTGCTTCTTCCTGTTTCGCGGTCAATGATGATTTTCACTGATGCAACTGATCCAGCAGATGAGAAATGTGTCTTAAGTCCATCTTCAGTAGCAGAGTAAGGAAGATTTCCAACGTACAACTTAGCAGCCATAAAAAAACTCCAAAAAAAAGGTCAAAGTGGGTAAACGCTTTGGACCAACGTAACTATTAGACTCAGATATAACACATCTCAGTGCTAGTTCCAAATATAAAATTACATAAATATTGTGACAGACCTTTGCGTTAAGGAGGAACTCAATTTAGAATTTAGGTATAAACATTTTAAAGGTTAATTATGGAAAAGATTTGGATCAAAAATTATCAGCCCGGAATACCTGCAAGCATTGAAGATCAAATGGAAAAATACGATTCCATCCCTGAAATCTTACAGGAAAGTTTTACAAATTATTCACTAAACAAGGCTTTTTCTTGCATGGGGAAAAGTCTGACATATAGTGAAGTCGACCTCCAAAGTCGGAAATTTGCAAGTTATCTTGAGAATAATTTAGGCCTAAAAAAAGGTGATCGGGTCGCATTAATGCTTCCAAATATACTCCAATACCCGATTGCCTTATTTGGGATCCTTCGCGCGGGGCTTGTCGCAGTTAACGTCAATCCACTTTACACTCCTAGAGAGCTTGAGCACCAATTGAAGGATTCAGGTGCAGTCGCAATCATTATTTTTGAAAATGCCTGTCATACACTTCAATCTGTTCTTCCTAGAACAGATGTAAAGCATATTTTAACAACTTCTATCGGGGATATGCTTGGTTTTCCGAAATCAATGATTGTTAATTTTGTAATTAAGAACGTTAAAAAAATGGTTCCAGCTTGGAGTATTCCAAATACCATTTGTTTCATGAAGGCACTAAATTCAGGTGATGCTAATAAATTTAGTAATCCAAAAATTAGTAAAACTGATATCGCCTTTTTACAATATACTGGTGGAACGACGGGAGTTGCAAAGGGAGCAGTCTTACTTCATAAAAATATCTTGGCAAATATCTGTCAGGCACGCGCATGGTTATCTCCGCTAATTACTAATGGTGAAGAGGTCATCATTACTCCACTGCCGCTTTATCATATTTTTTCATTAACTGTTTCTTGTATATTCGCAACAGTCGGTGGGCAAAATGTTTTAATTACTAATCCTCGTGATATTCCTGGGTTTGTTAAAGAGTTAAAAAAATGGAAATTCACAGTCATAACAGGAGTTAATACACTTTTTAATGGCCTACTTAATAATCCTGATTTTAAAGATGTAGATTTTTCTTCTGCACGTATTTGCCTCGGTGGTGGAATGGCCGTGCAAAAAGTAGTAGCCGAAAAATGGAAAGCTGTTACTGGTAAAGTATTAATTGAAGCTTATGGCCTCACTGAAACTTCACCTGCTGTTTGCGTAAATCCTTTAAATATTAAAGAATATAATGGCTTTATTGGACTTCCGATTTCGTCAACCGAAGTTGTAATTAAGGATGATTTTGAAAAAACATTGGCCATTGGTGAAACAGGCGAGATCTGTATAAAGGGACCACAAGTTATGGCCGGTTATTGGTACCGCGATGATGAAACGGCTAAAGTAATGACTGCTGATGGATATTTTAAGTCTGGTGATATTGGAATTATGAATGCCGAAGGTTTTGTTAAAATCGTTGATCGCAAAAAAGATATGATTCTTGTCTCAGGCTTTAATGTATATCCAAATGAAATAGAAGATGTAGTGAGCCAGCATCCAAAAGTTTTTGAAGTTGCGGCCATAGGCGTTCCAGATGATAAAACCAGTGAAGCAATAAAATTATTTATCGTTAAAAAAGATCCTTCATTAACAGTTGAAGAAATAATAAATTTTTGCCGAGAAAATTTAACTAACTACAAAATCCCTCGCCACGTTGAATTCAGGACAGAGCTCCCAAAAACAAATGTCGGTAAAATATTGAGAAAAGATCTTAGGGGGAAATAAGCTCATTGAGATGAACTTCGATAGCGCTGCTTTGAGCATCTTGTCTTTTATCTTCAACTTTTTGCGTTTGCTCTAGTTGTTGTTGATGGGCAAGATCATCTGGTGAAAGTGTGTTAGTGGGAGGGAGTTCTTCTATTTTTTGAAAGTTTGATTCTGCTAATAAAAAATAGCGCTCAAGCCCATAGCCTAGAACAATTACTGAGCCACCACTAATGGACGCTTGCTTGAGAGTTATGCTTGTTATTTTTGTATATACCTTTTTAAAAAAACCAATTTTTTCAGTTTCAGTAGTCGGACTTTTATTTTTAAAGTAATCAAAGGCCATGTTTTTTAGCTGAAGTAATGGCTCTTTTATTTTGTTGTAAACCACATCAAGCTTCGAAGTTGCAATCAGCTCTCTAAAAAGAACTTTATCGTGAACTTTGTAAATTCCATAAGTAGACGGAGCAAATTCTGAATTTTTAATAAGATTAGATATTGTTTTTAATTCCTTAACTATGTCATCGCTTGGAGCTGCAGCATTTTTAACTGTAAATTCCATTTCTCGTTGAAGAATAGTTAGCATATCTAAAAGCATTGCTTGGCGGATTGCCCGATCTTTGATCAAGCCATTTTTTAGAATTGATCCATCTAGCTCTTTAATATCACTTTGAAATTTATTGATGGTAAATTTTAAATTGTGATCTTCTTTTCTAAAAGTGATAATTTCATTTGTTGAAATTCCGCCTCGTTTGAATGTCATTTGAATATCACGAGCTTCATCATCATTAAGTTTTAATTTTTTAAGGAGTTTAATATTATATTGAAGTGAAATACGCTCTTCGATCAATTGGTCCATTTCAACTTTATAGTTTTGAAAAGATTTTATCCAATCTTGAACTGTGATAAAAGCTTTCGTTGTAGCTTCATCATCTATTGAAACTTGATTGCTTGAAATTTTCTCTAAGTTTTCTGCATATTTTTTAGAAATATTTACAACGTCTTCATCATTAAAAATGTAAAATGCAGGATAGCGATTATTATTCCAATTTCTAAAATTTGTATTGAAAGATTTTTTAACTTTATTAATCCATTCCGAGTAGGGGTAATGGATTTGAATTCTTTTTTCTGTAAATGTGAGAAGTTTTTTATCAACCAAAGCTTGGGTCAGATTTTTATCGTAATCCTTCTCCATAAAAAGACTTTTTGCAAGGTTTGTGCAGGATTCGGATTCATTGGCGGGAATGCGGTTATAGGAGTCAGTTCCATCGTGAATTAATAATTTTGATGGAGTGGAACATGAAGAATAGGTAATCACTGCAAATAAAAGCCATAAAGATTTCATACTGCTTTAGTCGGATAAATTAAGAGAAAGCTTTAATTTCAATAATTCAAGTGCTTAGCAATTGTACTTAAGAAATAACCGAGTATACCGATACGGTAATTTGAGATTTGTAGTCTGCCCTCGGGAGAATTTTTTAATGGCAATGACGATTACGCTAATTTTATGTCTTGTGCTGCAATCGTGCAGCTTTCGCTTGCCGAGCTGGAGTCGTGGGCCTTCATCTGTGGCCGTGGCCAATTTTAGCGATTTTAAAGCAAAGATGACATTGTTCCGAGCTAAGGCCCTGGGTTCTGAGCGCGATGCTAATTGTTCTCAAGAACAGCTGGATGAAGACTTTAAACGTTTAATGTCTTCACTTAAAAAAGACTCATGTGCCGAAGATAATTTTACACTCAACAAAGAAGAGTTTGTCCAAAAAAATTGTCCTAAGATAAAAACTGAAGGTCTCTTTGATCGAATTGTTAAAAAAACGATTGAGGAAGAAAGGGCCAAGAGGCCATTGAGTTATTTTCAGTCCACTGCCAATCCAGAGTTTTTGGCACTTTATAAAGAAGCCCAATTAAATTTAAAAAATCTAAATGTGATTAGTAATGATGAAAACTATTCTATCGATGATCGAATTGATCTAGTTGGAACTTATGTTGAAAATGTTTTGCTTCCAATAAGGGATTTGGTTGTTATTAAACGCTCTTATTTACCAAAAGATAGTGATGGCAGTGAATATTATAAAAGTTTATCTCCAACTCTTCCTAGTTCAATGGGGGAAGGCTTAACACCAGAGCAATCAAAGTTATTAACTCAGGGACCAAATTCAGATTCAAGCCCTTTTTATATGGAAATAGTTCCAGCAGCAAATCAATTTTACTTATTAAGCTTTAATGCTTCTGAGATAATTCGTCATGATGTTTTAACACTTCTCAAAGCTCCATCTTCAAAAAATTATGTTCTTGCTCTAAAGTGGATGACTTTGCATATGATGCTTTCTCAAGTTTATTTGTACGATACAATCTTGGGTACAAAGGCCACATTGCAAATTCCTAAATCTTGTCAAAATCAATTTAATGGAAATTTACCACCTGAATTTAATTTTAAATATGAAGATGGAATCGGTGAGCAGATTTTAGAAAATATTTTAATTGGGCATGGTTTGACCTTTAAACAAAACGATAGCGCCTTTACTGATTATTATATTGATAACATTAATAAAGATCCGACAAAGGAAGGCTATAGTGGAATGATTCCTTTTGAAAATTATAAAAATGCCAAGATGAGCATGGTGAACCAGGTCACTCCTAATGGTATTTCAAAACCTCAGTTCGATGACGTCGCTCACTTTCAAACGATTATGGGATTTAAAGCTTCAGAGGCAATGCGTGTTTTTAGATCAACGGAAGAAAGTACTAAAAATGGGACTAATAATTCGGTTAATATTACATATAATGGAGCGCAAACATTTCAAAATATTTTAAGTGAAATTCCCTCAGAAGAAATTGCCGACATTAAACTTCCAGATGGAACTGTTCAGCAAATTTATCCGGGAAAACAACACTTATCTCCTTATCTCTTAGAGCAGATGCAACGAAATGGATTTATCGATTATTCACAGTTAATAACTGAAAGAATGAAAAAGAAATTTGTTGGTAAAAAAACATTGATTGATTTTCCCTCCATGTATTCCTCTCCCGTTTGGAGAGATTGGAGTTTAAAAGTACTAGCAGATTTATTTTATCAAAATCAAAACTCATCTACGAACTCTGATATTCAGAGAATTGTTCAGAGTTCTTGTCAAAGGGTTAACGCCGTTCCAAATCAAGAAGTAAGAAGTATTTGCGAAAGTGGAAATAGAATTCAAAACTTGTCTAATTTTTTAAGTGAATTTAGAAGTGGAGAGAAATATATTCCGACACGAAGATTAGAAGAGAAAAAATTTCAGAATATTTATCCTTTATTGACTATCATCTGGAGTAATTTAAGAAATGGGACGGAACTACTAACTGAAGCAAAACCATTTGAGCTTAATTTTTTAATGGAACAAATGTCTGCAGGAAATCCGTGGGCCAGATTAAAGTTTGGTTATATGGTGGCCCTTGATCAACTAGAATATCAAAAAGAAGGGGCTTCGCCTGTTTATGAAATGACTGGCGGGTGGTATCGCACTAACGAAAAAGCTCAATGTGAAAATAAAAATATCGATTTACAGTATAAAAAAATAATCAAAGCAGGAAATGTTCTTGGTTTAAATTATCCATTGTCTTACGATCATGCAGATAAAATTCTTTCAGGCAGTGAGAAAAATTTTATTTGGAAGAACATAATCGAAGATATCAATCATCGCAATTATCAATTGTTCAGTGTCACAAGCGGTGGAAAAGATTTTTACAATATAGTAGATAATCTTTCTTATAAAACATTACTGAGTCAAGAAAGTGCATTAAAGACCGGTATAAGTATTTCTGAAAATACACGTGGTGAGATTTCTCTTGCCGCCAAGTCTAATGAAGCTCAGATTGCTGATTTTTTCTTGAAACTTTATTCTGTAAAAAATGATGTTGAAAGACAGAAAAAACTATTTACAGCTTTTTCAAAAGTTAACGGAATAGATAATACTTTCAATTTGAAACTTAATTTTTTAGCAGTGGATGAATCCTACAAAAAACCAATTTATAAAGATATTCTTAAGCAAGCGGCCCTGGCCCGCAAGCTGCAAATTGTTTCCCATTTAGAGACTTTTTGTAAAATGGATATTAATGATCAAACAGAATTTAAAAATATTTTTTATTCTACTAGTAAGGCCCAAAACGAGCTCAACCAAATGGCAGGACTTCCATCAGTACCGGAAGATGTTTTGAAAAAAATAAATGAAATGTCCCCTGGTGAATTTAGAGATATGTGGTGGGGGATAGGTTCTGGAGTCGCGGGGATGGCCGCGGTTATTTTAGGTGGAGGTTGCACCATCTTTTCGGGAGGATTATGCGCTCCAATTGCGATTGCAGGAGTGGCGGCGATCGGTATCCAGGTTAAATTATCGACTAATGAATTAGAGCGAAAGTTAGAAGCTGAGACTTCGGAAAAAACAGTTAAAGTTATGGAGGATTTGGGATTTGCTAATCTTGGCAGTGCTGATGAAGTTCATCGCAGTTATGCATGGACTACTCTTGAAGTAATGAGTATTTTTCCATTAATAGGAGTTGCAACACGATCCTTAACTCTGGGACCCAAGCTCGTTGCTATTTCTATTCGATCGCTAATGCAGCAAACAGGTAAAGTAGCTTTTAAGGCGGCGATTAAATCGGCCGTTCAAGAGGAAGAAGTTCGTGCCGCAAAATATTTATTGGGGGTCAACAGCGTTTCTAAAAATTTAGGACTAGATAAAAAAAGCTTGGATATTGCAAAAAACAGAATTGAAATGATTCGAAAATTATATAAATCTGGAGAAATAGACCTGCAGACCATGCTTTCTCGAATTGGAAAAATTCTTGATCCAATTAGGCGTGCCAAATTAGCAGCGGCTAAAAGTTTAAAGAATGAAACGGGAAGAATCGCTGCTAAAGAATCAAAAGATCAAATTGATCGACAGACTGCCAAGGTTGTCTCTGATTATTTTGCAGATAATTCTGCAGACATGCTTAGATTGATTCAGAGCTATTCGGGAGAGAGATTAAACAAGGCCGTAAAAATTATGGCCGAAATTGAATCCAAAGACAGGATTGGCAGACGTATTCCCATCTTTAGCAATATTCGTGATTGGTTTATGCGAACTCGAAATGAATCTCTGGCAAAGAATGCGAGTAAAATTTTACGAATAGAAAAAGAGCTTGCTACCCTTGGTTCAAAACCAGATGCTCTTGAAGCTTATATCTTTAAAAATATTGATGATCTCACCGATATATTTATCGATATTCCAATGAAGAAAAGAGAGCTTCCTTATATTGTTCAAATTCAAGGAATGCCCGATTTTAATTTTCTTAAAGGAAGAAAGATTCCAGTATTAAGCATGATGTCTGAAGGACAAACCCTTAAAAAAGTTTTTACCGCCAGAGCACGCTTAGTTTATGAATCCTATAAATTCGAGGCCCGTACGGCTTTAAAGCTTAAACGTTTTGTACAATCTGAAACAACCCTGGGAGCTTTTCAATCGTTCCAATTTTCGGTAGCTGAGATGGCCAGTAAAAAAACCGAGCAAGAGGCTTCGAAAATTATGCTTGAATACCGAAATATCGAAGAAAAATTTACTCAACGTCTCCACGTTGAATATGAAAAAAGTGGTCAGAAAATGGATTACAAACTTTTTAAGAATATGGTCACAAGTCCAGCAAATATAAAAGAGCGGGCCATTTCAGAAGCGATTTGGGAATCGGTACCAGCTGATGAATTGATGGGCTTAAAAGAAGTTGGAACATTTGCGCACAAGGCAGTTCAAGAGCTTGCTAATTACACTGACGTTGATTCTTTTCAAAGATATATAAATGCGCTGAGGATTTTAGTTATTAATCGCGATCCTGCGGTGTTGGAAATTATGTAATTTACCATGGTATGTGGAAGAAATGTTTGGAAACCTATCGTTGAGTACAATAAGATTGAATTTAACTTAGCAGCATAAGATATGTTATTAAAAAAATATGAAGATTATTCTGAGCAGGTAGACATTCTTTTCAAAGTATTATCTCGAGAACTTCAATCAATTTTACCAGAAGCAAGAATAGAGCATATTGGCTCTTCAGCAATTCCTGGATCAGTTTCGAAAGGTGACCTAGATGTATTTGTAGGGATAGACCATTCTTATTTTGATCAAGCATTATCGCTAATTAAATCCTTAGATTTCTATGAAAAAGCAGAGACTTTTCGATCAGATGAGTTATGCATGCTTGTTACTGATAAATTTAATCATGATGTCGCGATACAATTGGTTTCGAATGGCTCAGAATTCGAAGATTTTTTAAAATTTAGAGATGTTTTAAATGCGAATCTATGGGAAGCTCAGCAGAATTAGCAAAATTGTATACTGAATATAAGGGCAGTCCTGTGAGATGTTTTCAAGATATCTTCAATGAAGGTGTTAGTTGTAAACCGGCAAATATTTTGGGCATGCTCAATAAAGTGAGGGGTAAATCTGAGTTTCAGTAATAGTCGACAGTTGAGGTTATTGGTTTAATTCCTTAAATCGGTCTTGAAGATAAAGAAAAAAACTCAATCCATTTTTTCTCACCGATTGATAAAGACTAATCCATAAATTTCCAGCGGCAGCACCTTTTAAGTTTTTATGTCCACCTGATATTTTTCTTCTTATAACTTTTTCTCTGATATACGACTCAGCTTGATTATTGTGAA
>JAURXW010000027.1 GCA_030654205.1 Bacteriovorax sp. | reverse complement strand
TTAAAATTAAATCTATTTCATTAAATTCTCGTGCATGTGGAAGCTTTGGAGTTCCTCTTAATGCTTCATCTACACCATGGGTTTTTGCTAATTTTACAAACCCCCTAATTTCTCTAACTGGAAGCGTTTTTATATGATTGAGAGATTTCTTTTGATCATCAATGCTCAGTTTTACGATTTCATTTGTTTGGCTAATTGAAAGCTCGCCATTTTTCCTTGCTTCTTTAACTAAACTCGAGGCCATTTCGTCACGATTAATGGCTTCATGAATTTGTTTTGGTGATAAGCCTGTTTTTTCAGCGACCATATTTAAAAATTTTTCCGCAGGAAGAATGACTTTCTTTTTAGTTGTCTCAGATACTCCGTCGTTTTCATTTAACTCGTGGTCTAACATTTCATTCGTAGAACTTTCTTCATTAGGATTTATTGCTTGATAAATTTCCTTGGCCCTTCTTAAATGACCCTCAATTTCAATCTTATTTAAATCTTTGCGAACCAAATTCTCATCAATTGAGATTAGTTCTTTTTCTAATTCGCCTTTATCGATTATAACAACAGGTGTTTCTGTGTAGCCTAAATTCAATAATGCTTGAAAGCGACGTGCCCCGGCCAAAATAACATTATCGGAGGAAATAACTAGAGGAGCAATGAGCCCTACGGTTTGAATTGATTTTTCGAGGTCCGTAACATCTGTGCCTAATCTTAAATAGGCATTTGTTGCTTTTAAATCTCTAAGCTTTCTCGTCTCAGTTGTTACTTGCACTATGAATCTCCAAAATGTTTGCTTGTGTGAGCAATAGAATGAGGAATCATACTGATTTTGTCAGTTTAATTATGCTAAAAAATTATAACATTTAAAATGGCGCAAGATTCTAAGTATTTGAAAGCTTTTATCCTTTAGTAAATTACTTTTTATTTAAAATTTAAACAGTTTTTTCCCAAAATAAATTTCTCAAAGGCATTTTTCTGCTTATCTCCGATGAAGCTAGCAGTTCAAGTAGATATTTTAATAAATCTTCAGTTGTTATAATTCCTTGAATGAATTGATTTGCACCACTTATAATTACAGCTGAAAGCTTTAGATCAATCATCATTTTTGTTAGATCTTCGATTGAAGAATTTTCATCAACAGTTTGAACTGGCCAGTTCATATAATCTTCAACAGTTTCATGAGGATTAAATGTCATTTCTTGTTCAATTTCATTAATTTGTTTAACGTTGATTGCTCTTTGAACATCGCGGTCTGAAAGTATTCCTACTAGTTTTCCAACAGAATCGATGACTGGAAGATGTCGAATACTGTGCTCCTTCATTTCATCATAAGCCGCTTGAATAGGCATTTCGGGTTTTACCTTGATAATTCTTTTAGTCATTAAACTTCTAGCTTGAGTCATAAAAACCTCCTAATTTATTATCAGAATAGCTCCTCTTGGTTTAAAATAAAATGATCTGAATCATCTTGAAAAGAAATT
The DNA here is from genome assembly GCA_030654205.1 of Bacteriovorax sp. Classification (GTDB taxonomy): domain Bacteria; phylum Bdellovibrionota; class Bacteriovoracia; order Bacteriovoracales; family Bacteriovoracaceae; genus Bacteriovorax. Next base: position 8,539 of record JAURXW010000027.1, on the reverse strand, counting down.
TAATTTAAATTTAGGTAAAAGTCATGGCCGTTAAAGTTTTTACAAAGAACACATACATCCTCAAAGGATTTAACTATGGATTTTCTTTCATTGTATTTGCTTGGATAATTATAGGCACCATACTTTTATATGATACTTATCGGGATCAGCATCTTATTTTTAAAACCAAAATCCCCATTGCCTTTTATCAAACAAGTGAGCTCCTCGGAGAGAGTATTGGACTAATTTATCCCAGTGACCGAATAAAAGTGTTACGGACTTTATTTAAAAAAGATCATTATGTTATTCAGGTACAAGCTGCCAATAGAAAACAAGGATGGATTTTAAAAAATAACGATGTTGATTTAAAATAATTTGTTAAATCGATAGGGTAAAATTAAATTGTACTTCTAATTTATTAGGCAGTAGGCTTTTGTATGCATAAGATAATTTCCTCTCGTGAACTTTCTATTTATTGGCTTGAAAAAATAGTAATCGGACTTGATCTCTGTCCGTTTGCCCGCCAGCCCTATAACAATGGACTTGTTCGTTTGGTTGAAAATGAAGCAGTATCAGAAAGTGATCAACTTTCATTTTTCTTGGATGAGCTTGAGCATCTTCAGCAAACTTCTCCAACAGAGCTTTCAACGACCCTTATTACTTTTATAAAAGATGAGAGCGATTTTTTTGATTTTAATGACTTCGTTGGACTATGTGAGGACATGCTTGTTGAATCGGGACTTGAAGAGCATTTTCAACTTATAGTTTTTCATCCCCAATTTATTTTTGAAGAAAAAGATCCACTCCATCGGGCCCACTGGGTAGGGAGATCACCTTTTCCGACTTTGCATATACTCAGAAATGCTGAAATTGAAATGGCACTTGCTAGTTATTCAGATTTGATAGGCATACCTGCAAGAAACGAAGGCAGATTACTAAGTCTTAGTAATGAAGAATTTGAAAAAATATTTTATTATTTAAAATAATTTTTACTTTGATGCTGGTTTATCAAATGAAATATTCCTTAAGTAATGGTTGTCGTATCCACCAGGATGTTTAATTAGATATTGCTGATGATCATTTTCAGCGGGCCAGAATTTTTTAGCTTCACTAATTTCTGTAGTAAGCGGTGATTTCCATACACCTGATTTTTCAATCTTTGCTTTGAACGTTATTATTTCATTTTTTTGTTTTTCGTTATGATAAAAAATGTCCGACCGATATTGATTGCCAGTATCATTGCCTTGACGATTTAGGGTTGTCGGATCATGCATCTTAAAAAATTTATCAAGCAAGTTATTGTATGAAACCTGATTAGGGTCAAATTCAATTTCGACAGTTTCGGCATGTCCAGTATGCCCATCATGCATTTCTTCATATTTAGGATTTAAAGTGCTTCCTCCTGTGTATCCCACTTGAGTTTTAATTACACCGGGAATTTTTCTAAAAAATTCTTCAGTTCCCCAGAAACACCCTGCCGCAAAACTTGCTGTTTCTGTTTTTTTTGGATCAGCTGTCTTTGCAAATAGTATAGAATTACTCAGAAATAGTGAGAAAGATAATATTTTAAATAGCACAATAGTTTTTTTCATATTTTAAACCTCAAAATGATTGTATTATATTAAAAATAAAAGACACTCATTATTAGGTTAGACATGGCTTTTTTTTTATCTACGAACGGACAAATACATCCCTACAATTTTAAATATTTGGAAGGAGAGTTCGAGCATGTACGTTTGGAAAGAACTGAAATTCATTCTGAATTATCCAAGAAAATGCCCAAAAAACAAACGTTAGCGCAAAAAGAATCCTTTGCAATCAACATCATGAACCATCCCGTTTTTTCACTTTCAGTTAATTCGTCTTTGGTTGAAATTCAGAAATTAATGAGGGACAAAAAAATACGACATATACCCTTAACAGATGAACAGAAATTTATCGGTATGATATCTGACAGAGATCTTTTAAAAGTTGAAGATAGTGGAACTTTTATTTTTTTGAAAGCCAAAAATATTATGACAACCGTAGTCGTGCTCGTAGAGGAAGAAACTCCGGTTATTCATATTGCGCGTGTGCTTTTGGAAGAAAATTTAAGCGCATTGCCTGTTATTGATAAATCCCACAAAGTCGTAGGCATGATCTCAAGAACCGATATCTTGAAAGCTGTTATGAACAATCGCTTGTATTAAAACATACCTATCTAGATCATAATTGTCGGTCATTATCATGATTATTGAATTTTAATAATCTGATCTATATCAGATATCAACAAATCAAGCAGTCCGATAATAGTCTTGTGGGATGAATAAAAAATCAACTTCAGGAGGATATATGAAAAAAATTTCAAAATTATTATTTTTCATCAGTTTGTTTGCTTTTCGCGCTTTTGCTCAAGATAAGAAACCTTGGGTTTATTTTGATCTTGGAGACACCGTTGTAAGTACTAAAGACATGAATCACTTAAAATATTTGAATGGTGCCCGCGAGTACATGGAGGAGCTTAAACGTGAAGGTTTCAAAATTGGGATCATTTCTAATATCCCTGAAAATTGGGGCATGGATTACGACGAAAAACTTCAAAGTTTAAAAAAAGTTATTCATGATGGGTGGGATGAAGAACGACCTTTTGATTGGAGCATTTATGACGAAGTAATATTGCCTTTAAAAAATACTGAAATGAAGCCTGCTCCAACACTATTTTTAAAAGCTATTTCTAAAGCTGAGTCTTGCCCTTCAGTTTATATTGGCGAAAGTCCAAAAGAAATTACTGCTGCCAAAGAAGTTGGGATGGCCGCAAAACTTTTTAAAGCTGATGATCAGGAGATTTATATACCTCTTGATCAAATAAAAGGCTTTATAACCGAAAATTATAAACTGCCATATGACAGAGGGTGCTTATAATTTTTTAATCTTTGAACTGGTTAAAATCGTCTCAGCAAAAAGAGCTGTAAACATTGCAAAGAGCGCCATTCCTGTGAGCATTAAAAGGATTCCTAAGAGCTTTCCTGGAGTTGTGACAGGAGTGATGTCTCCGTAACCTGTCGTTGTGGCCGTTGCAAATCCCCACCAAAGTGCATCGATGAAGCTGTGAAGTTTAGGATTAGAGCTTGATTCAAAGAGATAAAAAACCAAACAAAAAAGTCCGATTAATGAATTGCCTAAAATAGTGAGGAGGATAAAAACTGGACTTTTGATTAACGAGACCATTTCCGAAATAAAAAATTTTAAGCTAATTAGGATATGTTTTGAGGTTTGCTTTTTAATTTCCATATATTCCTTAAATTTAAGCTTTAATGTTTAAAGTATAATATTTACTAGTATTTCTTAGCAATAAGCTTTTACAATAATTATTGTAAGAGATATTATGGAAACTTTTCAATATATTCTCATTGTTAATCTAAAATCTTATTTTGTTCATCACTAGGAGATTTAGCAATTTGAATGTTGAAAGCAATGAAGATGTAATTTAAACTGGACTGAATTCACCAGAGATAATAATATTTTTTGATGAAAGATATTATTGAATTATTCCTATCGCCAATTGGGCTAAGCTCATTTGTTACTTTAGCTCTAGCACCTCTTGTCGTTGCATATCCGATAGTTTGGCGAAAAAGAACTAAAAGGATCACCGATTATTTTAATGGTCAGTTTTCATTTTTTAGTAGCGAATTACGATTTGATTTTTCGTCACATCAATTTCATTTATCAAGGATCGCAAGGGGAGGTGGAGCTGTCGGAATGGGAGGCTCTTTCCCAGTATTGTGGGTCTATGCTCAAAAAAACTCAAAATTTTTCATAGGTCATGTAGATTCATGTAAGTATTGTTATGTTGGAGATTTACCCAAAAAACATCAACTTATCACAATTAATAATTCGCAAATTCTTTTAGGAAACGATTCAGAAGAATTGAATGCAAAAATGCTACAACGACTTTTAGAAACGAGTGATGAAATTAAGGAATGTATACATAATTTATTTCCTAATAAGTTTTGCCATATCAAGTTGCGTCGTGAGCTGCACATAGGTGGTAAATTTTTTATCTCAAAAAAATATGTATTACGCTACTATGGAATTAATGAAGTTATCTATCAAGAACCTAAAGTGCTTGAGCTTCAATTGCAAAATATCGATACACTTCTCCATTGTTTAGAAATCAATCTTATTTAATTTTTAAATGAAAACTAATTTTTTCTTCAACTTGATATAAATCTAAATAGATAGCTTTTCGCGATATTTTAATATTTTCACCTGCTATAAATTTTGCCAAGAAATACATCCCCATTCCCATGGCCGAGGCACTTAGTACCTTTATTGCCAAAATTTATTCGTTAAATAAGGAAAAAATCAGAAGTAACAAATGAGAAAAAATGTTTTCAGTTTGAAACGCATTTACTTCCGATGTTTGATTTGGACAAAATAAAGTATATCTATGAAAAGAGAAGTAGTTTCATGCAGAAGAAGGCAGCAATACTTAATGAAAATTTTAAAATAAAGCTGATTAAATTTTCAATACTCATTCATGAACTCCCTCAAAGAGGCTTCTTTATCGTGAACTTTATTTAAAAGTTAATAAATATTTTGTATTAAATACTAGTTGATAAAAGAACTTTCCTTCTTATTCTTCTTCTTTTGACATGTAATAAGCATTTAGAGATCATCCTTGAATGAGATATTTATTAAGTTTGTTAATTTTGTTGAGTAGTTGCACCCGGGCGCCTTTGAAAAGTATTGAAAATTCAATGCGTCCTCTAAAAAAAAGGCCGATTGTTTTAGATAGTTTAAGTAAAGATAGTTTTTTTTCAGCACTTGTAAAGCATATCGAAGTAATGAAAAAATCTTCTCAAGTTTCTGATCCCATGATTTTTGGCGAGCGGAGAATTGAAAAAAATAAATATGTAGCAGCTCTTCAAGAAATTCTTAAACATAATGAGGATTGGCAAACTTGGATCTATGAAAGATTTGATTTTTTTGAAGTGTATGGACAAAACTCTTGGGCAGAAGTAATGTCGACAGGCTATTACGAGCCAATAGTCAGAGGTTCCTATAAAAAAAATGGCGAATTTTCTCAAGCATTAATGTCCACACCAAATGATTTAATAACCTTAAATTTTAAAAATTTTCCTTATAAGTTTTCTTCGGGAGAACATCTTGGGGCATTACAAGGACGGATTGTTAATCAAAAATTTGTTCCTTATTTTTCAAGAAAAGAAATCGATTCAGATAATATATTAAATGCTTCTTCACTTGCCATTGCTTGGGTTGATCCATTAGATGCATTTTTTATTCAAATTCAGGGATCGGGAGTAATTGTTTTTGATAACGGTGATAGAGTGCGGGTTGGTTATGATAGTCAAAATGGATTAACATATGCAGCGTTGGGGAAATTACTAAAAAACATTATTCCCGCTGATCAAATGAGTATGCAAAGTATTAAAGCTCATTTAAAAACCTTAGCTAGAGAAGAACAGCAAAAAATATTAAACTACAATCCAAGTTACGTTTTTTTTAAAAAATTAGATTCTAATGCCCTTACTTTTGCTGGAATGGAGGTTTCTGCTGGAAGAACAATCGCTACTGATTTAAGGTTTTTCCCTAAAGGTGCCCTTGCTTTTTTAGATATAGAAGAACCTCAATTTGATTCACCTAGCGATATAGTGCCAAAGTCATGGCAAAGATTACCACGCTTTGTTTTTGATCAAGATACTGGCGGTGCTATCAAGGGCGGAGGTCGTGTTGATTTGTATTTTGGCTCTGGAGATGTGGCGGCTCAAAAAGCAGGAGTAATGAAACAAAAAGGATTACTTTATTACTTAGTACCTAGAAATTGAGTTACAAGTTAATTTTTATTTTTTACTATTCTAAAAAGATTAATTACAAATAATGGATAAAAATTGAATTTAGAATCACTAAACCCTGCCAATTATGTTCAAGAGCTTGAAGAGAAATGTTTAAAATTAAAAAACATTTTTTCAAATTATGAAACACCTGAATTAGAGGTATTTTCGTCTGAAGTTACACATTATCGAATGCGTACAGAATTTCGTGTTTGGCATGAAGGTGAAGATTTATACTACTATATGTTCGATAAAGAAAAAAATGAAAATATTCGGACTGAGCAATTTCTTCCAGCTAGTTTTATAATCAATGAGATGATGGCGAGATTAATGACCGAATTGCGTCCGAATCATGTTTTGCGGCATAAGCTTTTTCAAGTCGATTTTTTATCAACCCTAAGTGGCGAAATTTTAGTTTCACTTCTTTATCATCGTCAATTAGATGGAGACTGGATTACTCAGGCCCATCTGCTAAAGGAAAGGCTCTCTGAAAAGTTTAAGGTAAATCTTATTGGACGAGCCAGAAAGCAACAAATTATTATTGACCAAAATTTTGTCTTAGAAAAAATTTTAGTGGCCGGAAAAATTCTTACTTATAAGCAGATTGAAAATAGCTTTACTCAGCCCAACGGAAAAGTGGCCATAAAGATGTTGGAATGGGCCATTGAGGTTACAAAAAATAGTCAAGGTGACTTATTAGAGTTGTATTGCGGAAATGGTAATTTCTCCATTGCTTTAGCTCCAAATTTTAGAAATGTGTTAGCAACTGAATTGGCCAAGCCGTCAGTTGAAGCGGCCCAGTTTAATATTTTGGGCAATAATATTTCAAATCTTCAAATTATTCGTATGTCAGCAGAAGATTTCAGCGATGCTATGGAAGGAAAAAGAGAGTATACGCGTTTAAAAGGAATTGATTTAAAAAGTTATGAGTTCAAGACTATTTTTGTAGATCCACCACGGGCCGGAATCGACCCCAATACTTTAAACCTCGTTCAAAAATACGAGCGTATTCTTTATATTTCGTGCAATCCAACTACATTAATAGAAAATTTGGCCGTATTGTCTAAGACCCATAAGATAATACGCTTTGCTTTATTTGATCAATTTCCATACACAGATCATATGGAATGCGGTGTTTTACTTGAAAAATTTATTAAGTAATTTTTTTCTATCCAAATAATACAAATTAAATATTTTTTAAGATTAATTAATTCGAATATCCTCAAAGTGTCGGAGGTAATATGGATAAATTAGAAAAATTAAAAAAACAACGCTTTCAAATTGAGGAAAGGATCAAGCAGTTTGAGCATGATTTAAGAAAACCAATGTCTATAGATTCTGATGAATGCGCCTTGGAAGAAGAAGACCTTGATATTCTTTATGGTCTTTATCAAATGGAGAAGGAAAATCTCAATCGACTAGATGCTGAAATAAGAGAGTCTGGTGAATTAATTGTCGAGCAAAGCCATTAAAGATTTTTGAGCTTTTAGATACTCACGACTATTCCTGGCCTTTGGGATTGTTCGCCATATTGACTTGCTTAAATCTTTGTTTTTCCCATAAAAATCTTTAGTAAAGAGTAAGTATTGGTCCGCAACTTTATAGGGTTCTTTTAGGCGAATAATATTTTGTTTAAGCTTAGGATGCTCATTTAATGTTTTCGTTGATTCATAGTTTTGTAAAACGGCAACTTTTAGAGTGTTAAAATCCATTTCTTTTAAAATATCATAAGCCGTTGTGAGGGACGCATGAATTGAATAGCCCGCCTTTTCTAAATCTTTTCCAACACTGTAGCCAAGCTGAACTCCCACGGGTTGTTCTTTCAAATTTATCAACTGCTTATTTACCCATTTTATTGAGCTGTCTTTTCTAATATAAACATAAAACGCATCAGTATGCAGGCGATAATCTCGTTCAATTGTTAGATCGTTTTGCGTAGGATAGATGCCCCATTCTTCTCGATCTTGGGTATAACTTGCAGCAATGATACCGTCAAAATTGCCCGCTTGTGCCTCCGTTTGGCAGCGCTTCCATGGTAAACGAATTAAGTTAAATTTTATATTCAATCTTTTTTCTACCATGTGCAATTCAGATATAACTAGTCCTCCGGTGTCTCCGATAATCCAAGGAAAGACAGTGACATCTTCATAGCAAAGTTTGATTTCAGGAGAGGCATAGGCAAAAGATAAGCACGGTTCGCTAAGTACTAGGCTGAGGAAAATCCATTTCAAAAATAATTTCACCTAACCATTAAGGTTTTATTTTTATATAATTACAACTAAATAATGATCAACTATTAGTATTTTGTGGTTTTTGCGAAACAATTATAAAATTATCTGATTTTGTTGAGTGATTTTCCACCGTTATCAGAGCCCAACAAAATGGCCCTTTCTTTTAATTCAAAAAGATTAACAAAATTAGCAAATGTTACACGACTTAATTCCATAGATTGTGAAATATATAATTGAGTTTCATTTCTTATTTGTTCAATTGAAAACTTACCATTTGAATTATTTATTTCTGTTTGATTTTTTTTATTATCTAGCCAGCGATGGATCATTGCCTGATCAACCTCTAAATGACATTGAAGTCCATACACCTTTTCACCATATTTGAAAGCTTGCCCAGGAAATAATTCAGACGAAGCCAGGTGAGTGGCAGACATAGGAACATCAAAGGTATCACCATGGAGCTGAAAAACTTTTTCGGTTTTTTTAAAATGTGAC
>JAURXW010000022.1 GCA_030654205.1 Bacteriovorax sp. | reverse complement strand
GCAGGAATTACCAATAAGATTACCTTCCATGATTTGAGGCATACATTTGCTAGTCAGTTCGTTATGGCCGGTAATGACCTCTATGAACTCTCAAAGATTCTAGGCCATACCAATATCACCATGACGACAAGGTACGCTCATTTCTCACCAGATCATCTACAAAAATCGATGAAAGCTTTTAGACTTGGCCAAATTGAAATGGATGAAAAATTAGAATCTAACCATATTCTAACCATGAGAACTGAGCTGATAAAAAAATGTGTGGAATATTAAAGGATTAAGTGAGGTTCAAATCAAATGGTGCCCTGCGAGGGACTTGAACCCCCACGCTTGCGCACCAGATCCTAAGTCTGGCGTGTCTGCCAATTTCACCAGCAGGGCGTCGTTTTGTAGATGGTATTTTTACTCAAAATGATTTGGACTGACAAGAAAAATTTGAATTAAGCTGCTTTTTTCTCTAAATGACCCAACTTTTTTTCGAGTTCAGTAATTTTGGCCGAAAGTTGCGAGTTTTCCTGCTTAAGTTTGATCGCCTCTTTTTTCTTTTCAGCTAAATCATTGTTAGCGTCGGCGATTCTTGAATTGGCTTGCTCTAGCTGCTTTAAATGGGCTTCATTGCTCTTATTGCTTGCTCCGCCTGTTTGGGCCTTGCGTTTTTGAGCTTCCTCTAATTGGGCGATTGTGAACTTTAACTTTTGCTCCATTTTTTTGAGCTCAATTCCCATAAGTTTTTCTTTTTCTGAATGATCTTTGGAAACGACAGCTGCCGGTGCTACAGGACTAAATTTTTCATCTTTTAATTTAATATACTTTTCTTTTTCTTCAATTAGCTTGTTTTCAAAATCTGATCGCTCTTGCTTAAATTTTTCAATCAAACTTTGAGCGAATTGAATATTCGTTTTTAGCGTTGTTATTTGCTTATCTTTTTTTGCAATAGTGTCACTATCTTGCTTGTTCATATTCTCATTGATGATACTAACTTTTTGTGTGGCAATTTCAAGGCGAGTTATAAGACTTCGGTTTTCAGCAGAAAGAATTTCTAACTTTTCATCATTTGAAAAATCCTTACTCTTAGAATATTCATCTTTAAGCTGCTCTAGTCTTGACTCCAGTGCTGCATTTTTAGTTTCTTTAGCTTCAAGAATTTGTTCAAAATCCATTTTTTGTTTTAATGCAATTTTTTCTTTAATTTTCATGATATCAAGAGTTCTTCCAAGTGCATTTTTCAGATCTATCATTTCTGCGACTTGTGCATCTACAGATTCGATTCCCTGATCCTCTTTTTTGGCATTTTCATTCTCCTGTCGCAGGAGAACCATTTCTGACTTCATTTGCTCCATGATTTTTTTCATACGGGCATTTTGAATTTTAATTTTCTCAATTTCAATATTATTCTCTGGCGGCTGGGCCATTATCCGTAAAGGAAGCGAATCTTCTAATTTTTCATTTTTTACCAATGTACTACTAACTGCTTCTTCAACAAGCCCACTAACAACAGTTTTTACTTCTTCAGGATTTGCATTCATCTGTCCCGATACTATTTTTATAATATCATCTTCAACTACTTTTCGGCCTGAAGACTGAATTCTAAAAACTTGCTCTTTTGTTTCTTCGAGAATTTCGGTTCGCTTAACTTGCCATTCTTCTTCGTTATTTACTTCTGCCCATCCCTTGACGACAGTTACATCACTTCCTGATTTTTCTGCCCCACCTTGAATTCGCAAAATTTCCGAAATATCTTCTAGCGATTTTTGTCCTAAAATTTTCTGAATATCTTCAACGTGTGAATCTAGATTAGAGTCCGCAATTTTTTTTATGTAATCAGACACGCCATTATACAAAGCATCGTCTCGAAGTAATTTGATAATAAATTCTTTAACTTCAATATCGATACAAACCACTGCTTCTTGTCTAGGATAAGACAATAAGTAAGTATCAATATCTTCAAGAGTCAGCGCAGAGAGTTCTGCTGCATTTTCTTCGTTAACTCTAAAGTTTTTAATAAACAAACAAAACTTCTTGGCCAGGAAAAGCTTTTTTGACTGATCGACTTTTTCAACTTGGGCGAAGTAGTCAACTGCTTCATGAACCTCGTCTAGAGAATTCACGATCACTACTCCTGAGTCTTTTACGTTTTTATGTTCCGCCACTTCTGTATAAAAATAAGAGTGAAAAGATTGAAGCTTTTTCTCTTTAAACCAAAGTGAGGACATTACGAGTTTATTTCTTTTTTTGAAATAACTAACATCGAAATAATTGGCACGATTTGAAAAATTAACTAATTTAGAGTTAGAATTTTTAAACTCTCCCGACATATCAAGTTCTGGAGAATTGATTGTAATCTGAACAACAAATCCAGTTTCATTAAATGCGTAAGTAATATCTAAAGGAAGATTTTTACTATCTTGTTCAATTAGCTTCAACGCTGAAGTAATTGCATCGTTAAGATAGTTGCGAATTAGATCAAAGTCGTATGAATTTTTATAGGCTTCTACGACAATAGTATCAATAAAATAGCCAATATTTAAATAGTCATGAACCTTAATATTAAAAGCTGTCTTTAAATCACTTGAAAACTGATCGATTAAATCAAAATCTTTTCCTGCACAAAAATAGGATTGAAGTAGAGAATTAACATGAGTTTCGCCTATAAAACTTTGATCAAAAGATCCTCGAACATTAGGAATCGATTGCGCACTTAGCATCTTTTGAGTTTGAATCCTTGGAAGATTTTTAATTTCTTCAAGGTAGTCATCCACAATAAATAAATACTCGTTTGTTTTTTCAAAATCACTACAAAGTTCAAAGCCTATTTCACGAAAAAATATCCCCACCTGAGCATTTTGTTGCTCAGTCGAAATTAGTATTTTTTTATTCGTTAACTTGCTCAAGCCACAAACTCCAGTTCTTTTTCTTTCAGGCATTTTTGTAAAAGACGTAATACTTTTTCGTCACATTTAAAAAATGATTTTTGAATTTGATGAAAAATACTCTGCGGTGACGAATCTTTGTAGGAGTAATGATTATGAAGAGCGACTAGAACTAATTCAAGGTCACTCATCTCGTATTTATTTATACTCCAAGCACCACTGCCATCATATCGTTCACCAATAAAACTTTGATTCATTTTTTCTAATTTATAAATCTCTATTAATTCTTTTTTATACTCATCATTTAATGTCGCTTGATTTCGAATTTTCTCAAGCTGTTCTTTGACTACTGGCATGGGGGTAGTGGTCTGAAAATCCATTAAGTTTAAAAAGGTATTGGTATACAATTGCGACAAGAATTCATCGCTATAATAACCCAACAAAAAAGCACACAGTGTATAACTTGAGCATACACTCATACTTCTTTTAAATAAGCCTATATCTCTTTCAAGTAATTTTTGAGATTGTTCACTGGTCACTGTTGAAAAAACTTTCCAAACTAAAATATCAACTTCAAACTGACTGACCTCTTCATTTACAAAATCAACCGACATCAAACTTATAAGTCTTGAACGCCATGGAAGTTTTTCCTTAATTAGTAATTTTGACTTGTGCCCTTGAAAATTTTCAATAAATTCATTTTGAATTTTCATATTGATTTGATTTTCAATCAATAAAACATGCCTGGCCTTTGACAATTTTTCTATCAACTCAATATTAAGGAAATCAGCTTTGGCCGATATTAAAACCTCGGCACCCGATTTTTGTTGCCAATAAATATCGCCAGGAGAAAGAATAAATCCTTCTATTTCATTTAAATTTAAATTCGTTTTAGCCAAAATATGAACCATGACGGGGTTACTACTTATGACTTTTCGGAGATAAAATGAATAGTATTGAGTTTATTTACGAATATAATTGTTACAACTCCCCTAGTAAAAAGAGAGTTGTTTAGTCGGGATTTAAAATTTATTTTATAGGATTAAAGCAGCGATACTGATGAGTTGATGACTGATTTGTGATAGGTGGAAAGTTTAAACGACACTCATCTTTAACATTCCAACATCTTGGATTAAAATGGCATCCAGCTGGAGGATTCATTGGACTTGGAATATCCCCTTCTAAAATAATTCGCCCTGCTCTTCCTGCAGTACTTGCATGAGGAATGGCAGAGAAAAGTGCTTTAGTATATGGATGTTTTGCATGGCCATACAGTTCGCTTGATTCCGCGATTTCTACCATATTTCCTAAATACATTACGGCCACTTTATTTGAAATATATTCAACGACTTTTAAATCGTGAGCAATAAAAAGAAAAGTTAGACCAAGGTCACGCTGAAGATCCATTAACAGATTTACAACTTGGGCCTGAACTGAAACATCTAAGGCCGAAACGGGCTCATCACAAACAATAAATTCAGGCTCAACGGCAAGCGCACGTGCAATACAAATACGTTGTCTTTGTCCACCTGAGAACTCATGAGGATATTTATTAAGTGCATCTGCTGGAAGCTGAACCTGGTTTAAAAGTTCAAGTAAGCGAGCATGACGACTTCCACGTTCTTTATGCAATCCGTGAATTTCCATTGGTTCAGATAAAATATCACCGACAGTCATTCTAGGATTTAGTGAGGCATATGGATCTTGAAAAATGATCTGCATTTTTCTTCTAACTGCTCTCATTTCAGAAGCAGAATAATTAACAATATTTTGACCATTAAAAATAATCTCACCAGAAGTTGGTTCAATTAATCTTAAGATCGAACGTCCCAAGGTTGTTTTTCCGCAACCAGACTCTCCAACCAGACCCAGGGTCTCACCTTTTTTAATTTTAAAGCTAACGTTGTTAACAGCATTGACTGCACCAACTTCTCTACCAAGCAATCCACCTTTAATTGGGAATTTTTTGCATAGATCTTTTACTTCAATTAAATACTCGCTCATATGATCAATCCTTAAAATTATCTAAAAATTAGTTGAGGGGATTAAAGCAGGCCACAAAGTGTCCTTCACCTTTAGATGGCTTAAGCACAGGATCTCCCTGTGAACCACGGCATGCATCTGTCACCTTTGAACATCTATCTTGGAAATTACATCCATTAGGTAGATTAAACAATGATGGAACCATTCCTTCAATTGTTTGAAGTCTCTCTTTCTTATGACCACTAGTAGAGTCAAACGATGGAATTGAATCCATTAATCCTTTTGTATAAGGATGGGCCGGATGATTAAAAAGAGTTTCAACATCAGCACTCTCAACAATTTGTCCGCAATACATAACAGCAACAGTGTCACAAGTTTCAGCAACAACTCCCAAATCATGAGTGATAAGAATAATTCCCATTCCCAATTCTTTTTGAAGTCTTTTCATTAATTCTAAAATTTGAGCTTGAATGGTAACATCTAAAGCTGTTGTTGGTTCATCTGCAATTAAAACATCAGGTTCGCAAGACAAAGCAATAGCGATCATTACTCTTTGTCTCATTCCACCAGAAAGTTGGTGAG
>JAURXW010000021.1 GCA_030654205.1 Bacteriovorax sp. | reverse complement strand
AGTTTCAGTTTGTCGATAAATCTCGGCTGTTCCTATTCGCACCCCCCCCGGATTAAGAGTTGCATCTGAGCGGCCAAAGACCACGACCCCACCTCTCGAAGTTATTTTTATAAAATCTCCATGAGTCCAGACTCCGGGATTTTGAATAAAATAGGCGGCTTTCATTTTTTCATTTTTCTCATCATCTAAAAAGCAAATAGGTCGGTTGGGAAAAGTTGACCGACAAACTAACTCTCCTTCTCGATCAATGATTGAATTCCCTGCTTCATCCAAAGCGTGGATATCAAGGCCTAGTCCCAAGCATTGAATTTCACCTCTATAGACAGGAACGACTGGTGCCCCGAGCATAAAACATCCCACAATATCTGTTCCGCCTGAAATACTTGAAAGTTGAACATCTTTTTTTATTCTTTTATAAACGTAATCATATTGTTCAGGTAAAAGTGGTGATCCAGTTGAAAGAATAATTTCTAATGATGGAAGACCTGATTGAAATTGAGCGTTGGTATCTTCAAGAACTTTTAAAAACTTTGGAGACGTACCAAAAATATTAATTGATTCTCGATCAATCATTTTAAAAAAATGCTCTGGACTTGGGTAAGCAGGAGAGCCTTCATAGAGCAGAACTTCAGCTCCAAAATATAATGAGCTCGCCAACCAATTCCACATCATCCAGCCACAAGTTGTAAAAAAGAAAATTTTCTTATCACTTGTCAGGTTCGAATGAAGGCCTAATTCTTTTATATGCCCAAGAAGTGTTCCTCCTTGTGAATGAACAATGCACTTTGGGATTCCCGTCGTTCCAGATGAATACATTATGTATAGTGGATGAGAAAATGGAAGTTTAATAAACTCTAATTTAGCTTTTGTTGAAAGAATTTCATTTAATCCAATCGCTTTGGTAAAACCGTTGAGATTTATTTCATTATTATAAAAATCAACTAAAATAATTTTTTCAAGACTCGGTAATTTTTTTTCTAAATCTTTTAAGCGCTCAGTTAAATCAAAATATTTTCCATTATATTCATAACCTAAGGCAGCTATTAAAACTTTAGGTTTAGATTGAGAGAATCGATCGATAACACCGGCCAATCCAAAATCACAACTTGTAGACGTAAACACTCCACCAATGGCAGTTGTGGAAAGCATCGCCATTACTGTTTCGGGAATATTGGGCATATAGGCCGCGAGAACATCCCCTGGTTTTAAAAAATTTTTTAAATAAAATCCCAGTGAAGCGACATTAGATTTTAATTCCAAGTAAGAAATTTTTCTATTCCTTCCAGATTCATACTGGGCGTTGAGTGCAATTTGATTATCTTTGCCTTTCTTTAATAAATTTTCAGCAAAATTTAATTGAACGTCTGGAAACCAGCCATAATCTTCAAAATTATCATTTTTCAAAACAGTAGAATTACTTCCTTCAAATTTTACATCATAAAATTCCATTAGCTCTCGCCAAAAGTTCTCTTTATTTTTAATAGAATATTCATGTAAACTTTTATAGTCCCCAAGAAAATTTATATGTTTTTGAAATTTCGAAATTTCTGAATCCATTATTTTTTTAGGTGTTGGCACCCATAATGGAAGTTCTGGATTTATAGACGGCATGCTGGTAATCCTCAAAAAAATTCAATAATCTAGATAGTTTAATTGTATGAAATGATCAGGTCACCAAAAAAACAATAAAAGATTTCCGATAGACAGAGGCTTTTTTAGTACTTAAAAGCTTGCACGGGGCAATAAGAAAGCTTAAATTCAGGAAAATCTTAAGCTGAAGATAAGGAGTGCCTTATGTCCTATATTGTTGCAGTCAAAACCTCGTTTCCTAAAAATAGTGAATCACAAGACAATATCGCTAAACTCTTGACTTCCATTTGGCCTGATAAAGAAAAACACATTTATCAATTTAGCAAAAGCTCAACTGTGAATAAAAGACACTTGACTCTGCCGCTTAGTGAATACCCGACACTCGGAGATATTGGAGAGAGATCTCTTAAGTGGCTTGATGAAGCTGTTAATCTTCAAAAAAATAATATTTTATATTTACAAGAAAATCTCAATTTTAATCTTGATGAAATATCTCTCATTGCATCGACCACTGTAACGGGTTTAGCAGTTCCGACGCTAGAAGCGCGCCTTATGAATGTCCTTTCTTTTTCACCAAACACTAAGCGTTTACCCATTTTTGGATTGGGCTGCCTTGGTGGTGTTGCGGGCCTTAACCGAGTTAAAGATTATCTCGATGGACATCCTAGAGAAGCGGCCCTTTTATTGGCAACTGAACTTTGTTCTCTCACTTTTCAGTTTAAAGATATAAGTGTTGCCAACTTAGTTGGTACTTCCCTTTTTGCTGATGGTGCCGCGGCCGTCTTAATGGTTGGAAAGGATCATCGGTTAGCAAAATCAGCGCAATTTGAAATCATTGATACTCGAAGTTTTTTTTATTCAGATACCGAACGCATGATGGGTTGGGATATTGTGAGTTCAGGCTTCCAAATTGTTCTTTCGGGAGATGTTCCAAAATTGGTTTCAGAAAAAGTAGCAGTTAATATGAACGAATTTTTAAACTTAAATAAATTAAAGAGAAATGATATTTCTTTTTTTATCAGCCATCCAGGTGGCCCAAAAGTACTTGAGGCCATCACTGAAATTTCAGGTGGGAACAAAGAAGATTTTAAAATCAGCTGGGACTCACTTGCCGAAAAAGGAAATATGTCTTCTGTATCCGTTCTCCACGTGATGGAGGAAACTTTGAATAAAAAAATACCCGTGCAAAACTCGCTAGGGTTAATGCTTGCCATGGGGCCTGCTTTTTGCTCCGAGATGAATATAATAAGAAAGCTATGAATTACTTAATTCTCTTTTTTTATATTATCCAGAGACTTTTTGAAGTTTGGCTTAATGCTAAGAATGAGTCCAAGTTAAAATTAAAATTCAAAGTAAATGTGGTCGATCTTAATGAAATAAAACTCTTGAAACTTTTTCATGCACTCTGGTTTTTTATGTTACTAACCGAAAGTGTTTATCATGGCAAAATCCCAGCGCTCCATTGGGCAATACCTATTGGAATTATATTATTTTTAGCCCAAGTTATTCGTTTTCATACTATAAAAACACTTGGTCCATTTTGGACAGTTCAGGTTTTAAAAATAGAAAATCAACCAATCATTAGTGATAGAGGTCTGTACCGATACATTCGCCATCCAAACTATCTGGCAGTCTTACTTGAATTTATATTTTTGCCATTATTATTAGGATGCTGTTACACATTGGTTATTGGATTTGTATTAAAATTAATTATTTTAAAAAAGAGAATTATTTTAGAAGAGGCAACACTATCGTCAACCTCTTCTTATCAAACAATATTTAAAGATAAAAAACGTTTTATTCCAAAGCTTTTTTAAGTGCTGCTTCTGAGCTTGCCTGGACATCAGCATGCAATGAATTGCCATGGGCATCCATTGTTACGACAACCGGAAAATCAGTTACTGAAAGCTCCCAAATCGCTTCAGGTGAACCTAAGTCAAGCCAGTGAACAGCATCTACCGAATCAATTTTTTCGGCCAAGACTTGTGCAGCTCCACCGATGGCGTGAAAATATACACAACCATAGTCTTTGCAACCTTTTAAAGTTTTAGGTCCCATGCCGCCTTTACCAATGACTCCAACAATTCCGTAGTCCTTCATAACATCGGCCTGATAAGGCTCTTCGCGAATTGAAGTGGTAGGTCCAGCTGCTGTGACTTTATAAACTTTTGTTTTTTTATCTTGAAGAATAACCGGGCCACAATGATAAATAATCTGGTTAGTAAGATCTACGGGAGGTTTTACTCCATCGTGCAATCGTTTATGAACAGCATCTCTACCTGTAAAAAGTTTGCCTGTGATAAGTACCATGTCGCCAACTTTTAAATCTTTAACTTGTTCGTGAGTGAAAGGATAATTTAATTTTTTCATATTCTTCCTTTTAGTATAACCATTTTTTTATTTGATTTTTTTCGCCAAGTTCAATCCCTTGTCTTCGGTATGCCCAACACATATAAGAAATTGAAACAAAAAATGAAGCAGGTAATCTATTTAATACACCAATTTTACAACCGAGTAGTGTGGTCTTCCCACCAAAGCCCATTGGACCAATTCCTAATTTATTAGAAGTTTCTACAATTTCTTTTTCTAAAATGGCCAATTCAGGAACACTATTTGTATCATCTAAACGACGGAGTAATTGTTCTTTGGATTCAATATATCCAGCACCTCTGTCTGCCCCAATACAAATTCCAAGAACACCGGGTCCACACCCTCTGCCTTGGGCCCTAAAAACGGCGTCTAGAATAACCTTGCGAACACCATCTAAATCCCTTCCTGCATCAAGAGGAGTATGTGGCAATGAATATTGAGCTCCTACGTTTTCGCATCCCCCACCTTTTAGCATAAGTCTAATTTCAACTAATTTTTTATTATGCTGATGATAATGAATAGACGGATGCCCCGGGCCCACATTCATTCCAGAATTTTCTCCGGTTAAAGAATCAACAGAATTTTGTCGTAAATATCCAAGCTCTGTCGATTTAACTACTGCCTTATGAATGAGAGATGTAAATTTAATTTGATCAAATCCCACAGGATGAGAAATATAAAAAAGAACTGTCCCGGTGTCTTGGCATAAGGGTTGCGATTTCTTTTTTGCCAATTCAATATTGGCCTTGATAATATTCATAGCGTATTCAGCAGTCGTATTTTTTTCTTCTCTTTCAAGAGCTTCTAAAATGACTTTTTGGACATCATCAGGAAGAACCGCTGATGTATTTTTTATTAATTCAATTAAAGAAGAAATTATTGAAACATCTGGTTTAGGCGCAGACTTGCTTATTTTGGCAGGCGCTTTTTTAGTTATTTTCTTTGCTACAACCTTCTTGTTTAGCGCAGATTTTTTTGCTGCTACCTTTAACGCTGGTTTCTTAGCTGACTTAAGCACTTTCTTATTCGTTTTCTTTTTTATTGCCATGATTTGATCTCCTTATTTAGAAAAATTATAGCAAGACTCCGCTAAGTTTAGTACTGTTTTTCCCTATGATCTCTTTAAGTGGACTCAATGACAAACAGCGCGAAGCGGCCCAGACTATCGAAGGACCGGTTCTTATTTTGGCCGGTGCTGGCTCGGGAAAAACTCGGACTATAACCTATCGAATCGCTCATATGGTAGATAATCTAGGCATCAAAGGCGACTCTATTTTAGGCGTTAGCTTTACTAATAAGGCCGCTAAAGAAATGCGAGAGCGCGTCCATTCTCTTCTTGGTTCAAGAAAATCTCGCGGTGTCTCTTTGCTAACGTTTCACTCTCTCGGAGTGAGAATTTTAAAAAAAGAAATTACCAAACTTGGCTACCAAGATAATTTTTCAATTTATGATCAATCAGATCAAATCGGAATCGTTCGAGAAGCATTAAGACATTATTCAGCAGAAAAAAAGTTTGATCAAAAAGATGTTTTGGCAAAAATTTCTTTTTTAAAAAATGCCGGAATTCATGAAGATGATTTTGCCAATTCGCCTCATTTTAATCCAGAAGATTCTTTTTCACATGCCACCGAATATACCTACCGATACTATCAGGAAAAATTAAAATTTTTTAATTCAATAGATTTTGACGATATTCTTTTTTTAACCTTAAAACTTTTTCGCAATTTCCCAGAGGTTGCCAAGTTTTATTCTGAAAAATTTCAATATATCATGGTTGATGAATACCAAGATACCAATACACTTCAATTTGAATTAATTGTTCACCTAACTTCCACTCATAAAAACTTATGTGTTGTCGGCGATGATGATCAGTCCATTTATGCATTCCGAGGTGCAGACGTAACCAATATTTTGGAATTTGAAAAAGTTTTTCATGATGCTAAAATTGTAAAACTTGAAGAAAATTATCGCTCTGTTACTTCTATTTTAGATCTCGCCAATAATGTGATTAAAGTAAATAAAAAACGTCGTGATAAAACTCTATGGAGTCAAAAAAAGAGCGATCATATTCCTCTTTTGTG
>JAURXW010000003.1 GCA_030654205.1 Bacteriovorax sp. | reverse complement strand
GGTGCAATATTGAGTTTCATATTATAGCCTTTGTTATAAAAAAAATCATTATAGTAAAATAACTCGACTAAATTATATTTTACAATTGCCCCCAAAAAAAAACCTCTTTTTCTCTCATGCAATCCTTCTGCAAGATAAGGTTCCCCTTCCAATAATCCCATCGCAAGTAAACTAAATTCATTAGAATGGTAAACTAAAGAACCCAACCCATCCTTATTTAGAAAAATTGGGCCATAACGAAAGAAAAAAGCAGGAATAGGCTCTATGCTGGGATTGTGTTTTTCAAAGGTATTGAGATTATTAACTCTTATATTGGAATGAATATTTAGCGCTGGTCCTGCATTTAATTCGTAAGTAGGAACTGCACCTTGAAGCGCCCAAGGATACAACAGAAGATCTGTATCAACACCATTGTTCACTATAATCATTTTTTTTATAACTGGTGAAAAAAAAGTGCTACTATATTCAATATATATTTCATCCAAACTATAAAGCTTATCATTAAAATGAAGAGTTTTTTTAAGTAAGCAACTGCTTTGATCGAAGGAGAATTCAAAGGTTAGATTTTTTGCACTATTAAGTGAAAAAAGAATGTGATCCTCATTAATTTCTTTTGTATCAATTTCCAAATTTATTTTATTTTGTAAAAGATTAACATTTTCTATAAACCAATTCCCAATTCTACCCAACTTCAGCTTAGTCATGAGGACTTCATTTACGCCTACAAAAGAGCAATTCTTTTTAAGATTTGCAGAGTAGATATAACTTGTCCCATCACTTAGAGGTAAAGATAGTAAATTAATTTTTTCGGCACATGCAATAGATGGAAATATAAGAAAACTGAGAATCGAAAAAATAATAACTTTAAGCATTGTTACTTAGTATGCAAATTAACCACCAAAAGAGGAACTCATAGCTATGGGAAATGCATATCGTTAAACTTATTTAGACATCGTATTAGGCTTTATTTGAAATAATTCTTATATTACTGGAGTCACAATGATTAAATATCTTAGTTTATGTTTTTAAATTATAACAATTTCAAATGTCGATGCAGCTGACTTGGTAAAAATACATGTTAATGCACAGGCAAAAAAACATAATGTGAATATTAATTTTTCTAAAGGTGCAATCGCTTCAATCGGAGTTCCTTCCAGTATTATAAACGGCATTCAAGGTTCTAGTTCTGACTTTAATGGCCAAGAACTGGCCTTGTTTTTAATATTTGTTCAACCAATAAGCTTTGATAGGGCCAAAGTTTTAGCTGAGTTACAGGGACAGCTAAGTGGTGTTGCAAAATGTCAGCTAGCTCAAAAAGGTAATAGCCCAGAGTTTGCAAATGTAAAATTAGCTATTCTTGCACAAAACTGTACTATTGTTTCCATTAACCATTAGTCTTTAAATAAATTTTTAAGACAAAACTTCATTCGAAATAATTACTTTCAAGGCCTTCTCTTTCTGGGCATTACCAAAAGTATCGTAGGCCTTTATTACATCTGAAAGTTGAAAGTGATGAGTAATTAGCTTTTCAGGTTTTAATTTACCGGACTTCACCGTTTTTAAAAGCATGGAAGTAGTTGTGGTATCAACTAGCCGAGTAGTTATGGTAATATTTTTATCCCATAATTTTTCGAGATGAAGTTCAACACTTTTGCCATGGACACCAATATTAGCAATACGTCCCCCTGGAGAAATAATATCCTGGCAGACTTCAAAGGTTTGTGGAATCCCTACGGCCTCAATGGCCACATCCACACCACGACTATCAGTAATTTTCATAATAATATCCTTTATTGATGAATTTTTACTGTTAATAGTGAGAGTCGCTCCAAATTCTTTTGAACGCTTTAATCTCTCGTCATCAACATCGATCATAATAACTTCAGAAGGGGCAAAAAATTGAGCCGTTAATAGAGCAGCAAGTCCAATCGGGCCAGCTCCTACAATTGCGACAACATCACCTGGCGATATTTTCCCATTTAAAACACCACACTCAAAACCAGTAGGAAGAATATCTGAAAGCATTACCATTGCGTCTTCATTTGCACCTTCAGGAATGGAATATAAACTTGTATCAGCATATGGAATACGAACAAACTCAGCTTGGGTTCCATCAATTTTATTTCCTAAAACCCAGCCGCCATTTTCACAATGAGAAAACATTCCTCTTTTACAGTAATCACAAATACCGTCAGAAGTTATGCAAGAAATGAGAACACGATCTCCCACTTTAAATTTATTAACTGATTCTCCAATCGACTCAATAATACCAATTCCCTCGTGTCCTAGAATTCGTCCTGGAGTAACTGTTGGAACATCGCCCTTTAAAATATGCAGATCCGTTCCACAGATAGTAGTCTTCACCATTTTCACAACAGCGTCTGTTTGAGCAAGAATAATGGGCTTCTTTTTTTTAACGTAATCTTTTTTTCCAGGTCCTTGATACTCAAGTGCCCACATCTGTATTTCAGGAACTACTTTTTCATAAGTTTTTTCTGTTTGTACGTTGCTCATAATTGACTCCTATTTAATGGTATTAGTTCATTCCTTCACAAGTCAGCGCAAGATCATATGTGTGATGAGATCCATCAGTGGCCACGATGTAATCCCCTTTTAGTTGCAGAATATTTTTAATATAATCAATTTTAATTATTCCTGTGAATGAATCTTCTTTTTTAGTTCGGCATGGATAAGCGAGCTTTACTTTTCCTTCATTGGTATTTAGCAATGAATCAGTCATGAGGTGAATACCAGAGACCAAATAGATTTCTGTTTTTCTACTAGTTGCTCCATTTCGATGTTCATAAATATTTACAACAGGAACAAAGTCGTCATGAGGATCTGGATGAATACTATTTTTACAAAGTAGCCAAGTGCTGTCAGAAGCTAAGATACTTGTCGAGAAAAACCCTGTTAACAATATCCAATATAAATGTTTCATATGACCCTCCTGATTGAGATGTATACCAAATATTAATTCTTGGGACTTATATAAAAAATCTATGTCGACAATTAGAAAAGATATAAATATGGCCTAACCTAACAAAACAACGTATATCAACTAAATATAATTCAAAATATTTTAAGTACAAATGATTAACTAACGGATCGAACCATTTCTCGTTTAACATTCCAAGACTGCAACATTTAAGGAAATAAAATGAGTAAATTTACACCAGCAGAATCCCTTGATTGGTCTCCTTTTAAAATAGGAACTACAATAAAGCCAAGGCCTCTGAATTCGACTGAAGGTATTGTAGATCGAATTAGAATTGCGGCATTTGCGGAGAGGCAAGCCTATTATGCTTTTTTGGAAGCAGCAAGAATTTTTGCTGATGAGGTTCCAGAAGATTTAATTTTAGCCTGGAAGAGAATTGCAACCGAAGAAGCAAAACATGAATCATGGCTTTTAAAAAGGCTAGTAGAAATTAATCAAGATGTTGCAGAATTAACAGTAGGACTTGGTTTATACAATTCCTTTAGTAAATGTGATAATGCCAAAGATTTTACGATATATATTTCGGATTCAGAAGAAAAAGGACGCCTCGCCGGTTTAAAATTTGTTGAAGCCTTGGAGACTCGTGATCCTGAAACTGCAAGAATATTTTCAAATATTGCAATTGAAGAATTGGATCATATCTCGCTGGCCACAAAATATTTTTAATTATCCTCTACTCTTTTATAAGCTCAACCCTAGGACTTTGCATTTTAATACCATTTCTTTGTATTGAAGTTAAAATCTTAGTAATAATTTGATCACCTATTCTATAACGAGTAGAAAAATCGACTAGAGAATAAAATACTTTAATTGCCACCCAAGATTCGTTAGTTTCAATAATAAGTATTCTTATTGGTGGATCGGTCATAATCCCTTCAACTTCAGAAATTCCTTCTCGAATGGCATTTTTTGCTTTTTCAATTGATTCGCTATAGGGAAAACGAAAAACTTGATTCAATCTAATATTTTTATTACCTTGAGAAATAATAATAATCTGACTTTGGGAAATGGTTCGATTAGGGATCATGATAAGTTCATCTGCAAAACTAATCAAGAAAGTCGCGCGCCAGGTTATTTCTTGAACTTGCCCAAGCCATTTTTCATCGCCAGAATGAACTTCAATCCAATCTCCAATTTTAAATGGACTTTCAATTTGCAGTGAAACACCTGCAAATAAATTCCCAAGAGTGTCTTGTAATGCAAGCCCCATAACCAATGAAAAAACTGCTGAAGTGGCAAGAAGAGCACTTAGGTGAATTTCAAATACTGAAGAGGCCATCATATTAGCAATAATCAACGAAAAAATAAAAGTAAACATATTTGCCAAAAGCTTTGGAACACCATGACTCATATTAGAAAAAAATAAATACAAGTAGATATAAATTTGTGCAATTTTTATAATTGCCATTGCACCTACCAAAAGAGCAATGAGAGCAATATAACTTGCAGCTCTATAAAGTAGTAATTCTTTGGGAAAATTATCTATTAAATAATATTGTATTAAAGTTAACACCGTTGATATTAATAAAAACCATGGAACTTCTTTAAAGCGAGTTCGTAAATTATAATGTCGTTTTTCTGTAATCTTTTTTAAGAAAAATATATAAAATATAAAAGCAATAGGTATGGAAATCCAAGCTACAAAAAAACCTTCAATCCCCAATATTGGTTGAATTTTATCTAATGGTATCCAAGTAGACTGCATAAATACTTACCTTTTTTGCTGACGAAAAATATTAAGTTTTAATTCTTGAGAGATATCTTTAATAGCATTTACTCCACGAACTGAATGACCGTGGTCATCTATCAAAGGTGAGTAAACGGCAATTCCCATTACTCCTGGAATGACTCCGAAAATAGCTCCACTGACTCCTGATTTTGCTGGAATACCAACTTGGTAGGCCCAAGCACCTGCGGTATCATACATACCACAGGTAAATATCAAGCCAATCATATCCGTAATATATTGCTCATCATAGATTTTTATTTTTGATATAGGCTGCACTCCTTGGTTGGCAAGAGTCGCGGCCATTTGTGAGAGATCAATTATATTTATTTCAACAGAACATTGCTTGAAATAAAGATCCAAACTTTCTTCAATATCATTACCAATAACATCGAAATGTCGCAAAAGATGAGCAATTGCACGATTTCGGTGTGCAGTTTTTTTCTCAGATAAAAAAACTTGTTCGTTGATTTCTAATTTTTTGCCACAAAGACTAGAGAACAAATCCAACATTCGATCACTGCGTATGTAAATTTCATTATTATCAAGTAATTTATCTTGAATCATACTAGCAACTGCAATCGCTCCTGAATTGATCATTGGATTAAAAGGTCTGTGGCTATTTTTTTCTAACTCAATTATTGAATTAAATGCTTCACCAGAAGGCTCTACTCCGACTCGTTGATGGACAAACTCCGGGCCATGATCCATTAACGCTAAACCATAAGTGAAAGGCTTCGAAGTGGATTGCAAAGTGAAGAACGAATTTATATCACCATGGCTATACGTTTTTCCATCGACTGTTGTAATGGATATTGCAAATAAATTTGGATCGATCTTAGCTAGCTCAGGAATATAGGAAGCTAGACTCCCTTTGGTGCTTGGGAGATATTTTTCATGTATTTTCTTAAGCAAGTTTTTATAGTCAGTCATATTTAAACAATTTCCTTAACAAGTGAGATAAGCTTTGTTTTTAAACTTGTACGATAAGAAAGTTGGCGCTCAACAACGTATAAAGTTAATTTTTCAGGACTTCCTAAAATTTCTAAATATGACTTGGATAAATCATTTTCTATCATAAACTGTGGAAGAATTGTAACCCCCATACCATTTAAAATCATCGCTTTTCTTGTCACAGAACTATTAGAAATAATACTGACTTTGGCTTCCTTGTGTTGCGACTTATATTTTTTGAACAGTGGCAAATCATCGGCAGATTCATGAGAGGTTGAGATTGTAGCAATAAATGAATTTTGAATATCTTTATTTTTTGAAACAGATTTTTTAATTACATAATGAAAATCTACAGGAGTAATTTTTGTTTTCACAAGCCCATTTGGAAGTTTAGGAATGTTGAAGAAAAACCCCATCTCTACCTGACCATTTAAAATTTGATCAATAAAACCCACAATTGAGCCCGATTGATGTTGAAAAATAATATTAGGGTAGTCTTTTTTTAACAATAAAATTACTTTCTCTAAAATTCCATAAGATAAGGAATCTGAAGAAACAAAAGAAAAAATATAACTTTCGTTTTTGTCAAAATTTTGCAAAATATCTGGAATTTTTTCAACTGAAGAAAATATTGTTTCACACTGATCAAAAACCTTATTACCTTGATGAGTTAAAATGACTCTTTTTTTTTGACGTTCTAAGAGGTGGCATCCAAGGCTTTGTTCTAGCAATTTTACTGCACGACTGACAACAGGCTGCTGAACGTTTAGAAAAACAGCTGCTTTAGTAAACCCTCCGAGCTTGGCAACATAGTAGAAGTACTTCAAGTAATTAAGATCTGGTGAATCGCTCATCCATACATCCAATATATGATTTATATTAATTAGATCTATTTTACATATTATTCTTTGTGGGGCAAGTTCTGTTTTCTCGGTAACAAAAACTTTTTAGGAGTTTCTATGAAATTATTCTTCTTATGCTCATTTGCCCTATTAATTATTAATAATATTGCGAATGCTCAAATGCCGACACTCGACTTAGCAGCAAAGAAATCAGTGAAAATTAATTGTGAAGACTCAATCCCCGTTTTGGCGGGTGAAATAGTGACTTGCGAAACTGTATGTAAAATAAAAATTGTCGAAACATATCATAATGAGGAATCATGTGATCAAACTTGCTGGCCAGAAAGTCAATTAACTCGATCGGAATTAACAGTTACTAGATTCCCGCAAAATCAAATTATTTTTAATCATCTTGAAATTGCTAAAGGAATTTCTAATACCACAATGGCCGAGGCTAATAAAATAGCTGGGCAAGTCTGCACTAAAATTGAAATAACTCGCTCTATTCAATAAAAAATTTAAAAATTCAATTGAAATGCAAGCTCGAGAGCTTGGGTAGCATTAAGTCTTGGGTCACAAAGTGTTTCATATAACCCAGAGGCCAGCATTTCCGCTGTAATGGCCTGGTCTCCCCCTATGCATTCTTCAACATCTTTTCCAGTTAATTCAAAATGTACTCCACCTGCATAAGTCCCTTCGGACTTATGCACCTCAAAGAAGTTTTTCACTTCATTTAAAACACTTTGAAAGGGTCTTGTTTTAAATCCATTCGAAGTCGTAATAGTATTTCCATGCATTGGATCACAACACCAGACAACTTTACGTCCTTCTTTTTTAACTTTTCGAAGCAGTGGCTTTAATTTCTCTTCGATATTTTCATGACCCATTCTGGTAATCAAAGTAAGTCTCCCAGCTTCATTATCAGGATTGAGTTTATCAATAAGAAACATTAAATCATCTGGAGACATTGTGGGTCCACATTTTAAACCAATGGGATTTTTAACTCCTCTTAAAAATTCAACGTGAGCTCCATCGAGTTGTCTTGTTCGCTCACCAATCCAAAGCATATGTCCTGAGCAATCATACCAATCGCCTTCGTAACCATCATGACCCCTGGCCGTTGTACTGTCTCGTCTTGTTAGGGCCTGCTCATAATAAAGCAATAAGGCTTCATGCGAAGTATAAAATTCGGTATCTTTAATTTGAGGTGAATTAGCACTTGTAATCCCAATGGCCTCCATAAACGATAAGGCATCATCCAATTTTTTTGCTAATACTTCATATTGTGAAGACTGAGAACTTTTTTTCACAAAATCTAGATTCCACAAATGAACTTGATTTAAATCGGCATAACCCCCATGTGCCAATGCCCGAAGAAGATTAAGGGTCGAAGCCGACTGTACATAGGCCCTTGTCATACGGTTAGGATCTGGTCTTCTTGAAGCTGAATCAAAAGAATAACCATTAATAATATCTCCTCGGTAGGAATGAAGAGTCTCTCCATCTCGAGTTTCCATTTCATTTGAGCGAGGTTTTGCAAATTGACCGGCCACTCTACCTAATTTTACAATAGGTTTTTTTCCACCAAAAGTTAAAATAACTGCCATTTGAAGAAGAATTCTAAAATTATCTCTTATCGTTACTGCACTAAACTCATTAAAACTTTCAGCGCAATCTCCACCTTGAAGTAGAAAAGCCTTTCCTTCTGAAACTTCGGCAAGTCTTGACTTTAATCTTCTTGCTTCTCCCGCAAAAACTAGAGGTGGAAAAGATGCAAGTGTGGCTTCAACATCACTCAACTCTTTAGCGTTATCGTAATTTGGTATTTGATTTTTTGTTTTAGATCGCCATGAATCAGGAGTCCAGATTGTATTATTCATTGATTTTTCTCGCTTTTTTATTTTGTAATGAAAGTTGAATTCGAATCGATTCTTTATGAATCAGCTTCATGAGAGACTCAGTAAAGTCAGCATTGATTTGAAATCT
>JAURXW010000550.1 GCA_030654205.1 Bacteriovorax sp. | reverse complement strand
TGGATCTCTTGGATCTTTTGGGTGATGATCAGTTGTTGTTTTCGATGAGTGAGTGCAGATTAAAATTAATATAATTGCCCCAATGATGACTGCAGTATGTACCCCCATTCTGCTTCCAGACCAACTAGCACCATGAGAATAAGTGCTATTTAATTTAGAGATAATAAACGCGCGAGCTTCTTGGTCAGACATTTGATTTTCGCTAATAATTTTAGACATTTCTGTTATGTCGTTTTGAATTTCTTTGTCTTTGATTTTATCAGTAGTGTACTTGATTAGATCCTTATTCGTAACACCATCTTTTTGAAGATCAGCAATTTCTTTTTCAAAGTCTGAAACTGTAGCATCAAAAAATTGTGAATCCTTTTGATTCCATTCAACATTGAGCTTGTAGTTTAAAGAATCAAAAGTTTTATTCAACTGATTGGCCAAGGCGTTTGACTCTTGAATAGGAGTTATCGCGTAGACATTTGTGAAAGCTGAGAGCAGAAGTAGCGCAGTAATTTTTTTAAACATAAAACCTCCATGAGAATTATTAAAACCACGGAAAAGCTTTTAATCTTAAATTTGTTTAGGCGCAATCGTTTTTTTTTGATATCTAGCTTTTTAATGATTTTGTTAAATCATTTTTACAATGGAGTGCTTGATGAATGTTTTTTCGTTATTTTTATTATTGATTTATTCAATGTTTTCTTTATCTGCGAAAGCCGAAGTTTGGCATGCCGATCATGAATGGAATAATTACTGGGAAAATGATTATCAAGAATGGGTTAGTAAAAAACTCAAGACTGATGCCTTCTCTGGAACTAATGGAATTCTCGCAGGAATTGCTACTGATTGCGCTGATGCACTTTATGATATCAGGATTCAATACTCCTATGAACATGCTTTGCCATTTGTGATAAATGCTCCTGAAGTATTGAAGCCCAGAAATAAAATTTTTGGAAATTCCACTACAATGTTTGACTCTATTGTTGATGAGAAAAAACGAGTTCGTGCGTTTATTGATTTTATTAATAATGAAGAGGGGACTGAAACCATTTTTAATGACACATTTCCTGTAGCATTAAATGAAATTAATTCTGGAGTCGTCTATATTGTAGAATGGTCACTGTTTAGAAAAAATAATAGGCACTCATATATTATAAAAGGTTTCAATGATGATCACGAACTTTTATATTACGCTTCAGACGCTCCAAGAAAGATTCGCAAGCTTCAGATCGATACTAAATACCCACGCTTCTCTTATGGGTCTTCTCCATTCGGTTTTAGAAGATGGAAGCATCCCGAGCATTTATTGATTGCAGAAAAAGATATCCCTGCTGAAGATGGATATAGCAATGAGCAATATCGACTTCTAGAAAAAGTTGGAAAAAAACAAATATTAAAAGAAATACGAAAAAAACTTCAAAATTAACCCCGAAAACTAAATTAGGAATTTATGAATAAAATTACACTTCTCTTTTTAATTTTCTCACTTTCTTTTAATTCGTTTAGCCAATCTGTTTTACCTATAGAATCCGGAGGGTCCCCTTATTTTAATTTACGTGAAGGAAATTCATCAATAATTAATTCGACTAATAAAGATGAAGTTAAGGAAGTTGTTAACGACTCGAGCATGATGCTAACGCTACATAAAATTATTTTAGATAAATCGATAAATAGTTGTGCGTCTAAAGTTGTAAATAAAATCACTCAAAGTTTTAACTTTAGTGAAGACAAAGATGTTGAGCTCTCAATCTTGGCTCTAAGACTAGCTAATGATTTGGACGATATCAGCACAGGTATTTTGCTTAAATCTTTGGGCACTAAAAAAATTGTATCAATTCCGATCTCCCAAAATGAACTTAGTAGCACAGAAGAAGATAAAGCTTTTAGTATTTATCGCTCAGTAAATAGTGATTTTAAAAATACTTCACTATGCTTGGAAGATGTTTATAGAAATCTTGTAAGTAAACTTTTTATAGGGTCACCCAAATTTGTAAAAAATTTAAAACATCTCAATCGGTCCGCTTTGAAAAATAATGTTATTAGTAAAAGTATGTTTCAAAGTCTTGAATATTTAAGAATGAATAAGGTTCATGAATGGCCTTTAACTTTGTCTGATTATAAAAATCGTCTAGAGAATATTTCAATTAAATTTCCTTTTAGATTAAAAGAATCAGCAGACCTGGTGACGAATGTAAAATTTAATGAGAAGAAATCATTAAGACAGTCTGTATATGAAAAATATGATAGTAATCAAGTTTTAATCCTTGCTAATATAGTGAAAGATTTAAAAAAGAGATTGGATTCAAAAGATATCACAATTACCATTAATTATGTTGATCAAGAATCTGAAGTTATCAATCTTTCAGCAATGGAAAAGTTTCGATTTATATTAAAATTATTAAGAAAAGAATTGGCAATAATTAATAATAGTTCAATGTTTGCAGGTGCGCCTGCAACATATATGGATATTATTACGGCCAGCTACGAAGTCGGTTATATTTCTGCAAATGAGATTACAATGCTTGCCTCATTACAAGATATCTGGAATCCAACTAAGACGACCAAAGAGAAAGTAATGTTTTGGACAAAAAATTTCGGAAGTGTGGCTTCTGCATTTTTACCACCACCTTTTGGCTTTGTCGCAGTTATGGCAATAATGCTAATCGATCAAAGAAACTCAGAAGCACCGGTAAATCGCGATTCTGATTTCAATTTATTATAAACTAAAAGGAAGGATGTCGGCATGAGAGCAATTTTTATATTTTTTACTGTTTTTTTTCAAATTACAAATGTCTTTTCTCGTGAAGTGAAAAAGCGTCTAGTTCTTCGCGATGAAAACTTTAGAGGTGTTATTCAAGAAAAGATATTACCTGATTTAATAAGTAACGATTCATATAATGGAAAGTATTTTAAAATAGTTTATGGAAAAAGTAATAATGCGATAAGCTTTGATGAGACAGAAGATATTCAACTTAAGGCCGCGACAACTTATTATCATCTTAATAAAGCAAGAAACTTTTTTGTTAATATTGTTCATTCACAATATGTTCAAAATCTTCCTCAGATTGTCGTTCGTATTGATCTAATCAATGTTTTTAATGAAGTTGGTCATTTTGCTAATGATAATTTAGATCCTCAATTTAATAATGCTTTAACTGTTCCAGAAGGTGCAGGTTATCCATCGAAAGAAATAGGTCCATGGGGAATTGAAGTTTGGTTTCGTCCTGCAAAAGAAATTAATATAAAAGATTTTCCTGGAAGTTTTGAATCTCTTGGTGGAATTAAAGCTTCATTAATTTCTTTTAGAAACCAAACTCATATGTCTAATTTTCAATCTTTTATCAATTCCCTATTATTAGGTGGAACAGCCAGCAGCATATCATCAAATGGGCCGATCAGATTGGTAGGAAGTAGTATTATGGTTGAAGCCATCTATCAAAGCTCTGATTTCGTAGCCTCATTTTTTGGAAGGAAAATTTATCGCTTAGATGCGGCTTTAGTACCTGAAATTATTTATCATGAATTTTCACATGTGGCCCTAAGTGAACATTTAGAGCTTTCACACTCAACTCCTGTCAATGAGGGACTTGCCGACTATTTTGCTGGAAAAATAAGTAATAGTAAAAAGCTTGCGATGAAAATTAAAGACTATAATTTATTTAATGGGAAAGAAGTAAAAAAGAAGCAGCAGTATCAAATGGCATTTGAACGTGGTGAATATGCAAATACTGATTTTGTTTTCGGTTTATTGTGGAATATAGGTGAGACTATTGGAATCGATATCGAGAACGATTTTATTTATCATTTGGCCTCAAGACTTTCGACAAATGTCTCCATTCGTGATGATTTAATCCAAGCAACACTCGATACTTGTAAACTAGATTGCAAAAATCCTTTAAATGATAGATTAAAGCTTTATAAACTTTATAGTTCTAAAAATTTCTAAAATTAATAACTTTGACATTTTACCTAACAGAATTAAATTTTAAAAACTCAGTGTTAGATTTAAATGTATTAGGGACTGAACTTTAGCCAATTATTACTTAATGAAAATAGGTGCTTTTTGCCCTCGTCAACATGATGCATTGTTGAGGAATCAATATAATGACCGCACCATTTTATGGGCGTGCTCAATAAATTGAGTGTTCCTTGACGATTTTATTTAGCCAATTAAGTGGTCATTCTAAAAATCTATTAGGATTAATTCCTGAAGCATTTATAAGTGATTCTGCTGGTGAATATCGAGAAATTTTGGATTGGCATCAAGAGCGTTGGATACATGAACTTCGTCATTATCGAGAAATAAAAATTTGTAGTGAATATGTCAAAGAAGAATTAGATTTATTTTATGAAAAGGCCTGGGATCTATTCGATTTGATGGAAAGCTATAAGTTTTTTCTAGTGTAGAATTTAAACAAAAAATTGAATCAGACTTTAAAGCTATTTTTGAAAGAGAATGGAATTCATTTATGATTAATCATTGCAGGGCCAATACGATTGCCCGAAAGGAAAAGTTGCTAACTTTTTTAGATCACCCAGCGATTGCTATTCATAACAACCAAGCTGAATCGTATATCAGAGAAAAAGTGATAAGAAGAAAAATATCGGGTGGACATAAAAATTTAAATGGTGCTGCTGCTGGAAATTTATGGATCAGTCTTTATCAGACGGTTCGAAAAAATGGACTGAGCTTCTTTTTTTATCTCCAAGACCGATTTAAAGAATTAATCTACTATAATTGAAAATCAGATTTAAATCAGATTTAACCCCTCAATTTATTGAGCACGCCC
>JAURXW010000549.1 GCA_030654205.1 Bacteriovorax sp. | reverse complement strand
TCCCATCGATCATTTTACCAATTCCACCGACATGATCAAAATGCAAATGGGAGATAACTAAATCAGTAATGTCTGAAGGAAGTAAATTTATTTCGGCCAGTGCTTTTTCCAAAGGAGAGAGTCCACCAACAATGCCAAAGCGTTGATCAAATTTTTCACCGTGATAATCACCAATGCCAGTGTCGATAAGAATATTTTTTGTTCCAGATTTAATAACAACTAATCTTAGCGCCAATTCAATTCGATTGGATTCATCACTTGGGTGAACTTTACTCCACAACGGTTTCGGGATAATTCCAAACATCGCTCCACCATCGAGCTTGAAACGCGCAGGTTCGAGACAGAAATATTGTTTACTTTGCATATTGTTAGACCTTTTTTAGGGTTGAAGTGTTCCAGATACTAATTGACTCTATAACTAGTATAAAAAAATGGCCATATATTGGGCGTTGCTCCTTTCAGGATTTAGAGCATGCCACTATCATGATCCACGTCCAATATTTTTCAACTGAAACGATCATTCCATATTAGGAGATTCTATGAACGTCCATGAGTATCAGGCCAAAGAATTGATGCGCAAATTTGGCATTAAAGTTTTAAATGGTCATGTCGCTAAGACTGCTGATGAAGCAGTGGAAGCAGCTAAGAAATTAGGTGGAAATATTTGGGTTGTTAAAGCTCAAATTCATGCCGGTGGTAGAGGTAAAGGCGGCGGAGTAAAACTTGCTAAGTCTTTAGACGAAGTAAAAAAATACGCTTCAGAAATTTTGGGAATGACTTTGGTCACTCACCAAACTGGTCCAGAAGGAAAATTAGTGCACACACTTCTTATCGAAGAAGGATGCTTAATTGATCACGAATATTACGTGGGCCTAGTGCTTAACAGAGACACTTCAATGGTGACATTTATGGTGTCGACTGAAGGTGGAATGGATATTGAGCACGTTGCTGAAACAACGCCCGAAAAAATTATCAAAGTAGCGGTTGATCCAGCGACTGGATACCAACCATATATTGGAAGAAGAATCGGTTTTGCTCTTGGATTACCAAAAGAGTTGCATAAAGAAATTTCTTCTTTTTGCGAAGGTCTTTATAACCTTTATATGGCCAACGATTGCTCAATTGCTGAAATCAATCCACTTGTTACAACTAAAGATGGAAAAGTTTTGGCCCTAGATGCAAAATTAAATTTTGACGACAACGCTCTTTTTAGACACCCGGAAGTTGCGGCATATCGCGACCTAACTGAAGAATCAGAAAAAGAAACTGAAGCTGGAAAATATGGACTGTCTTATATTTCTCTCGATGGAAATATTGGATGCCTTGTCAATGGTGCCGGTCTTGCGATGGGGACAATGGACATCATTCAACTTGAAGGTGGAGCACCTGCAAACTTCCTAGATGTAGGGGGCGGAGCTACAAAAGAAGCAGTAGAAAAAGCTTTCTCAATTATTCTTTCTGATAAAAATGTTAAAGGAATTCTTGTTAACATTTTCGGTGGAATCATGAAGTGTGACATCATCGCTGAAGGGATTATTGCTGCTGCAAAATCTCTCGGTGTAAAAGTTCCTTTAGTTGTTCGTCTTGAAGGAACAAATGTTGATTTAGGTAAGAAGCTTCTTAATGAATCAGGTCTTAAAATTACCGCTGCAAATGATCTTGGCGACGCTGCTAAGAAAATCGTGGCCGCAGTGAAGGGAGCATAATCAGATGACAATTTTAATTGATAACAATACAAAATTAATCACGATCGGTATCACTGGTAAACAAGGGACATTTCATACTTTGGGTTCTAAAGCATACGGAACAAATGTAGTTGGTGGAGTGACTCCTGGTAAAGGTGGAACAATTCACGAAGGTTTTCCGGTATTTAATACTGTCAGAGAAGCTATGGCCGCAACAGGAGCAAATGCTGCTATGATTTTTGTTCCACCAGCTTTTGCTGCGGACTCAATCCTAGAATGCGTAGAAGCAGGAATGCCACTTGCTATTTGTATCACTGAAGGAATTCCAGTTTTAGATATGGTTAAAGTTAAAGGAGCGCTTGTTCGCTCTACAACTCGCCTAATAGGCCCAAATTGCCCGGGAGTAATTACTCCAGGACAATGCAAAATCGGAATTATGCCAGGACAAATTCACCTTCCAGGTAAAGTGGGAGTTGTTTCTCGCTCGGGAACTCTTACATACGAAGCAGTTTTCCAATTAACTCAAAGAGGAATTGGCCAATCAACTTGTGTTGGTATTGGTGGAGATCCAGTTAATGGAACAAATTTTATTGATGTTTTGGAAATGTTTAATAACGATCCAGGTACTGACGCAGTTATCATGATCGGAGAAATTGGTGGATCGGCCGAAGTTGATGCTGCTAGATGGATCAAAAAGAATATGAAAAAACCCGTTGTAAGTTTTATCGCAGGAGCTTCGGCACCAAAGGGTAAAAGAATGGGGCACGCAGGTGCAATTATCTCTGGTGGAGATGACACGGCGGAAGCTAAATTTAAAATTTTAGCAGAATGTGGTGTAACTTTGGCCAGATCACCAGCGGAACTTGGACAAACTTTAGAATCTGTATTAAAGAAGAAGTAGTAATAATAAATTCGGGAGATCACGATTATGGAAAGAACATTTTCAATCATTAAGCCAAACGCAGTGAGCGACAACAACATCGGAAAGATCATTTCTCTTTTCGAAAAAGAAGGTCTTAGAATTGGCGCTTTGAAGCTTACTCAATTATCAAAAGAAAAAGCAGAAGGATTTTATATTGAACACAAAGACAGACCATTTTTTGGTTCACTTGTTGGATTCATGACTGAAGGTCCAGTTGTACTTATGGTTCTTGAAGGTGAAAACGCTGTAGAAAAAAACCGTAAACTTATGGGAGCAACTAATCCAGCTAACGCTGAAGAAGGAACTATCAGAAAACTTTACGCAAAATCAATCGAAGCTAACGCTGTTCACGGATCTGATTCTCAAGGTGCTGCTGATAGAGAAATTAATTATTTCTTTGATAAAAACGAAGTTCAAAACCGTTTCTAAATAATTGAGGCCCTCTTGGAAATTTCTAAGAGGGCCTTTTAATTGGCCCAAGAAAACCTTAAATTTTTATTCAATCAATTTTTAGTATGGCCTAGGTCTTACTAAGCGACTAAACTCGGCCCGAGTGCATAATAAAGGCGATTGCCTTACCCTAAATTCCTTTAAAATTAAGTAACATATGTAGATATTACAGAGTTCATTGTGGCGCGAGCCTCTATGCGTTATAGTGTGACGTACTTAGTAAATCGGAGGTCTAAATGTTTTCAATTGGTACATATGCAGTCTGTCCCGGACATGGTGTCGGCCAGATTTGTGACATTGAAGAGCGAGAAATGGGCTCTGAGAAAAAAACATTTTATATTATTCGCATTCTAGCTAATGGAATGACGGTTATGGTTCCAACTGATAGTGAAACGGGAATTAGAGGTCTTGTTGGTAACGAAGAAGTGGAATTAGTGTACAAGATTTTAATTGATCATGATGTAAAAGTAGATAATTCAACATGGAATAGAAGATATAGAGAATACTCAGCTAAAATTAAAACTGGCTCAGTTTTAGAAATTGCTGAAGTTCTTCGTCAACTATTTTTGTTAAGAGATAAAAAAGCACTAAGTTTTGGTGAAAAGAAAATGCTAGACCAGTGCCGCGAACTCTTAGCACAGGAATTTTCACTTACAATTAATCTGGATAAAAATTCAATCAATGAAAAAATTAATTCTTATTTCCAATAAGCTCTTATGTTAGACTAAATAATATAGTTTAACTTGTGAGCTCATTGGGAATAATGCATGGAAATCAAAGTCTTTAACAATCTTACCCGCCAAAAAGAAATCTTTAAACCAATTGATCCAAACCTCGTAAAATTCTATAGCTGTGGACCAACCACTTATAATTTTCTCCACGTGGGAAATGCTCGTGCTGCAGTTGTGGCAGATATGTTTCATCGTTCACTTAAAGCATTTGGATACAACGTAAAATTTGTAAGAAATTTTACGGATGTGGATGATAAAATTTTAGAATCGGCCAAGGCCCGGGGCATTCATCCAAAAGAGCATGCTGACGAATTTATTCGTGAGTGTTTAACTGATTATGAATGCCTGGGAATGCTTCCGGCGACTGTCACTCCAACAGTGAGTGAAACAATGCCAGAAATTATCACAATGATTGAAGACCTTATTAAAAATGGTTACGGCTACGTAGTTAACGGTGAAGTTTATTATAATGTTCCCAAGTTTAAAGACTACGGCAAGCTCTCTAAAGTTGTGCTGGAGTCCCTGCAACATGGAATACGAGTTGAAGTCGATGGACAAAAAAAACATCCTTCGGATTTCGTTTTATGGAAACCAGCAAAACCTGACGAAGGCTGGAGTTGGGATTCTCCCTGGGGAAAAGGCCGGCCGGGATGGCATATTGAATGTTCGGCGATGGCCAAAAAACATTTGGGAAAAACGATTGATCTTCATCATGGTGGAGTGGATTTATTATTTCCTCATCACGAAAATGAAATCGCTCAATCAGAAGCGGCCAATGGTTGTCCATTTTGCCAAAACTGGGCCCATAACGAATTTTTAAATTTTGGTTCTGAAAAAATGTCTAAGTCACTTGGAAATGTTGTGACTATTAGAAAATTTACCGAATCTTTTTCAGGTGCCATTTTAAGACATATTGTTTTATCTGTTCATTATCGCTCTAAGCTTGATTGGACCGATGAGTGTATTACCAAGGCCATTGGTGAAGTCGAGCGCATTCATGAGTGTGCTCAGCTTTTAAGTCTGGCCGTTGGAAAAACTTGCGATGACCAAGCTGATGTGGAAAATATCAAAAATCATCTCTCAGGCATGCAAGAAGAAATGGCCAATGACTTTAATGTTCCAGGGGCGATGGGGTCATTGTTTTTAGTAATAAAAGATTTTAATCGCCGGGTACTTGGAGATATTTCAACAAATTATATTAATGAAGTGAAAAAATGTTTTCAATTTATGAGAGATGCTACTGGACTGGTTTACGATGATACCTACTCAATACTCAATCAATTAAATCAGGCCCGAAAACATTTATCGGGAACCAGCTCTGATAATGACGATGAAGTTTTACTTCTTTTGTCCGAGAGAAAAGATGCTCGTGCATCAAAAAACTTTAAGCGTTCTGACGAAATTAGAAATCGCTTAAATGAACTGGGTGTTGTTATAAAAGATAATCCTGATGGAACTGCAACGTGGAGTTATAAATAATGTCAAAAAATGTATTCACAGAAATGGATGGAAAATTTTCCGGCAATGATAAGTTTCAAAACGAGGGTGCAAATTATTTTAATCCAGAGGCCTTCAAAGAACTGGTTCATGCTAGGCGATCGATACGAAAATTTTCGTCTGAAAAAATCCCTGATGCTGTAGTAGATGAATGTATAGACATGGCCCTATTAGCTCCAAATTCGTCTAATTTACAGACCTGGGAATTTTATAGGATAAAGTCTGAGCAAGTAAAAAAAGACATCGTCTATGCTTGTTTTTCTCAGCCCGCTGCTGCTACGGCCAGCGAGTTAATTGTTTGCGTGGCCCGCCCTAGTAAATGGCGAGATCATTGTAAACAAATGCTGGAAACTTTCAAGGCCCTGCCGGTTGAAACTCCAAAGTCGGCAATTGTTTATTATTCAAAACTCGCACCATTTGTTTATACAGTTGGATTTTTAAATTC
Organism: Bacteriovorax sp.; assembly: GCA_030654205.1. Classification (GTDB taxonomy): domain Bacteria; phylum Bdellovibrionota; class Bacteriovoracia; order Bacteriovoracales; family Bacteriovoracaceae; genus Bacteriovorax. Next base: position 5,796 of record JAURXW010000549.1, on the reverse strand, counting down.
ACTGACTCCTTTGAAGTGGATCTTTAATACGATCGTTGGAATTTTTAAAGTTGTTCCTAGAGAGCCGATTAGTTCCTTTGGACTGGCCCTCTGGTCGATAAAGTCATGTGCACTGGCCGCTGAGAATTTAATGCTCGCTTTTAGAGCTCACGGTTTTGATACTTGCCCGATGGAAGGTTTTGATTCTCACAGAGTTAAGAAGGCAATGGGCTTAAAGGGCGACGCTCGGATTGTAATGATTGTGGGAGCGGGCAAAAGAGCGGATGGGGGAGCGTATGGACCTAGAGTTCGTTTTCCGAGAGAGCAGTTTATTAGGACGATTTAAAAAAAAATTGTTCCGGAGGAGTTATTCTTGGTGAAGATTTAGATGGAAATGTTCTAAAATTGATGAATCCAAAACTCTAAAAAAGCCGAAAGCCAGAAAAATAAGATCTATGAATTTTAATATAAAACGAAGGGCCAGTTAATAACTTGGCCCTTTTTTAGTTTTTGAGCAAAAAGGCAAACACTTCATGTAAATTCAAACCCATCACAAGCACTAGATTTTGAAAAAATCTAAATTAAAACAATAAGCTCCAGTCGGCCTTTGACAGAAATAGATGGTTGAAAATTTTTGGAATTTTGTTAAGATTAAAAAACTAGTGGGTATCGACATGAAACTTTGCAGGCTTCCGTTTCTTTACCCACTAGAAAACTTCCCAAATTCTTGATTAGCCTTTTCAGACTTTCTAACATTGAATTCAAATTTTATTTATGGAAGATGTAACTTGATTACGTGATTTTTCATTATTGAAATCTAATGGCTTAATTTTAAACCATGAGTTGGCAATTGCGTGCGATTCGATCCAGGACCGTCAATATCCTCATTTTTTGAGGTTTGAATGGAAAGTCGTGCCATTATGAAAATGGACCTCCACTGAAGCCCTTTGACGCTTGAAGATAGTTAACATACCTTGGTTCGATGACTAGTGGTGTTCAGATTAAAGAAATTAATCTCGTACGTTCAAGTTCACTATCAACTTTATCTAACTTTTCCGACACAACAGCACTTTAAGAAAATTTAAATTTTTTGACAATATCCAATTGCCTCAAAATTAATATCTGCTTCAGTCATTTGTTCTCCAGTGACCTTATCTACATAGTAAGAATTATGAATTGCAGCTCCGCCAGAACCTATAGATTTCCCATTGTCAAAAAATTCTCTATTACTTCCCTTTGTCCAACTACCAGGCTTATTTTTATCTCCGCCAAAAAGGCCATATTTTGAAACAGCTTCATCACAACTCACAACGAATGGGCCAACTGTTACTTGTTTCCAGTTAGCAAAAGATCCTTCATAAATTTCTGGAACCAATTCTCCATGGCCATCACCGTAAATGGTGTCTGCCCATTCAGCTGGCATTGGTTTTTTGGCCTTAGCAACTTCATCTTTTATATATTGAAGGCGGTTTGCTTTTGGTTGGCATATAACGAATTTAGGATTTTTAGGACATACAGCTTTGGCATATTTCTCTTCAGTAGAAATTGCAGCTGTTGTATCTGGTCCGGCAGGTACTACTGGAACAGAGGTAGGAATTGTTGTTGGAGTATTTGTGGCCTTCACATGGTTATAATAATCGGCCATCTGACTAACTTGTAATGCTACTTGGGTATATTGATCTTTGGTTATCGTACCTGCTTTATATTTCGCTGATGCTTTGATGAGCATCTCGATAGAACTATTATTGGTGCTCTTGATATAATCTATTTGATTAGTAGCCGCTGGCTTTGTATCAGTAGCAGTTGTCACTGACTTTGTTGGAGTACGTACATTTATCCTATCAAGACCACATATGGCCCTAATTTCGGGTGTGTTCATTAATTCGTTATATCCTATTGGACCATCTTTGTTAGATAGAACAACTTTTCCATTTTCCCAGTAAGCGACTAATTTATACGATAAACCTGACATTGGTAAGATCACAACAGGGTTCTCTTTCGTGTAACTTTTGAGAAACTTCCCAGCACCACCAACCTCTATGATAGTATTCATGATAAGGCCTGGATTAATGCCTTTAAGGTTACCAAGTAATACTCCATACTGCTTCATCCATTCATCTCGAATGTTGGGATTCTGATCAGCTATTTTATTAAGGTCAGAACCAGCTTCAAGCACAAGTGGGAGATCATTACTACTGTGCTGATAGCTCATTTTTCCAGAGGCCACTCGAGTTAAAGTACCATCGGCGAAAGCCATTGAATCACCGATTTTGGGAATAACTCCGCCGTTAATCGCTGTATCATAGTCATTTTGAATCCTGCTCATAGTTGCTGGATTAACTGCAGAGCTACATGCATGAATAACTGTATCGTTATCATAGCAGTAGGTTTGAACGCCTGTGCTACCTAAGTCAGCAATAGCGTTAATAGAATTTGTTTTCTTTTTTATGACGCTGTTTTTAGATTGAGGCATAATCATTCCGTTCATTCCAGCAAAAATGTCTGTTGAAAAAACTAACATTGCTACCATTATCAACTGAATATTTTTTAAAAATAAAATCATCTTTTAAATACTCCTTCACTTTTATTATATAATTTAATTTTTATTACTCTTTGCTTATCGTAATTTTAAAGCAAATTCTGAAGCTTAAGGGATAGATAATCAAGTAACTGGTGCCATTTTTTAAAGGCACCTCGATAACTAAATAATCAGATGGCTGTCGCCAATACATAGGCCACATTGATAGCAGTCGTTGTACTGACGAAGCCCGGAAAATTTACAATTGTTCCAGTTTTACAATCAAGTGTATTCAGATTTGCTCCTCTGTAGGAGAGTCCGAAAGTTGAAGGGAACATATCCAGGCCCTTTGAAAGAACCTCAACGAGTGGGGGAGTTTATTTTATTCGTTCCAGCAATAACCATAAGTCGAATTCGTTTGAACTCCAGCTTTTCTTTTCGCAGCAAAAAATGAAAGTAGATTTCCATGCTTTTTAATTTCAGCATAATTATATCCAACGTTATCATATCGAAGTACGTAGTCTGAAGTGCCGGTAAAGATAGTTCCTGATTGTAAAGTCAGTAGCCAGCTAGAGTTATCTAAAATATCTGAGAGTGCATCCGCATCAGTATACCTGACATTTCGCTCAGTGAGTGCCAGGCTGTATCTTGGAATTGTTTGTTCAGGTGTTCCCGGAAATAATGGACCGTTTGCAGGAGTTCCTGGAATTCTTTTCAATTTATTAAAACTATAAAAAGCAGTATGAGAAATTATATTTTCATTATCATTTGCGACACGAATACAATTTTGAAATTTAGTATTCAGATAATCATTATCAACATCATAATTATTGAACTCTTCAAAACGTACTGGCTGGCCATCTGCAGATTCATGGAATTGGGCGAGGACTTGATAGGGAGAAATATTAGTTTTTTCTTCCAGTAAAGTTTGCACTTTATTTTTAGCCGAAGCTTGAAATGAAAAAATAATTAATAATGAAATAAAGATAAATTTCATGATCTCTCCTGGATGGTTTATTTTATTAATTTTTAGCCATCAAAAGAGTTATGTCAAATCTTGATCAAATCCGGCTTTTCACCTTGACTAATGTAAGCCAATGACTTACAATACATCAAGTATGTGGATTCAAAGAGATATTTTCGAATATTTAGAACATGATAGCGGTATTTTTATTCAAATATTAATTGGACCACGTCAGTGTGGAAAAAGTAGTTTGTTAACTCGAATAGGTGAAAATAAATTCCAAGATATAGATTTTGATGATTTACAAATTCGTACTTTGGCCCAAAACGATCCTGCCTTATTCCTATCTCAACATCCAGCTCCTCTAAATCTTGATGAAGTTCAATACGTTCCTAATTTGTTTCCGCAACTTAAATTGCAAATTGATCGTATCAAAAAAGAAAATCTTTTTAATAAAGTAAAAACAAAAATCCAAGTACTTTATCGCTTATCAGGTTCCAACCAAATTCTTTTAACGAAAAATGTTCGAGAAACACTTGTGGGTAGAGCTCAATATTTTTATTTAAATACTTTATCAGTCTCTGAAATAAAAAAAAGTTTTCCTAAAATAACAGTTGGAGAAATTATTTTTAATGGTGGATTGCCGGAAATCTATACAAATAAAAATCTATCGGTTGTGCAATTTCTCAATAGTTATATTAATAACTATGTTCAAAAAGATATTGCATTTAGCGCAGGTATAGAAAAATTAAGAGAATTTGATATTGTTTTAGGTCTTATTGCTGCTCGAGTTGGACAAATTATAAATTATGCTGATATCGCAAAAGATAGTGGAGTTAAGAGCGTCACAGTAAAAGAATGGATAGGTGTACTTGAGAAATCACAATTAGTTTATGTACTTCAACCTTATTTTTCAAATTTAAATAAACGCTTGATCAAATCGCCAAAAATTTATTTTTGGGATTCTGGACTTGCCGTTCGTCTTCAAGGCTGGAGTGAGTTGGGACCAATGTTAAAAAGTCCTTCAATCGGCTCACTTTTTGAAAATTTAGTTCTTGGAGAAATTATAAAATTTAAACAAAACCATGGAAAAGATTGGCCACTCTTTTTTTGGAGAACTATTGACCAAGAGGAAGTTGATTTTATTTTGGAAATTAATCAGTCAACGCATCTAGCTTTTGAAGTCAAATGGGGATTAAACGCAGGATCTGTTGAAATACCTAAAAAATTATCTGTTGATTTTCCAAATATAAAAGAAATTATTCTGATCGTTCCGGATGGTCCTGAAGTTATTTTATCCAAAAGTTGTCGGCAGATATCTATAAGTGCCTTAGGTGTGCTGCTTAAAAAATACTAAAGTGACTGGCTTAATTCACAGTCACCCAAACATTTCGCACCCCATTTCTTCTCACAAACTCATTAAAGATTTCTCCATTATCAGGATGCAATCGAATACAGCCATGGCTGGCCGGAGTTCCCAAATTGCCCCAACTGCCTCTGGTTGTTCCATGTATGGCATAGTCACCATCGATGAAAACTGCAAAGGGCATATTACCAAGACCGTTATAATCGCCTTCTGGATATTTAGAGGAAGTATGACGAACATAGATTCTTCCATCGGGATGAGTGTCCATATCGGGGGTTTCAAAGCCCAACCGGCCGGTAGATGTTTTCCAGGTGTATGTTAAAACTCCATCAATGTATAAATAGATTCTTTGTGCGCTCTTATCAATATCGGCCCAGATTTTACATGAGTTTCGATAGCAATTTGGTAAGATATTTTCAAGTGGATCTAGGCTTACTTGAGCGTATACATTGGTCTTAAAATGAAAAATTATTAAAATAATGAACAATAGAATTTTTAAAGTTGCCTTTAGCATTTTGTCCTCCCTAAATTTATAGATTTGGTCTGACTTACTTGTAAAATTATAAAGCATGGATGATGCCAATTTTTTTTATTTTCTTGGGATATGAGAGTAATTAAGTTTGGAATAGTAATTTTAAAAATCACTATTTGTAGAAAAATCCAATGGCCCTTTCCAGGGCCGTGGCATGTAATTAGGCTTTTCTTCTCATAATCATAATCGCTCCAACTACATTGCTTGATGCTGTGGCAAAGTCACTTTTAGATCCAAGCGCGATTTCTTCGCTTGTGCTTTGTCCTGAATCAGCTTTTGTAATTACATCAGCAGCTGCTTTGTGAAATCTAGCGTGCTCTGCTTTTAGGGTTGCAAATTCTGGTAGCGCTGAATGCTTGGCACCTTCTCCATATATCCATTTACCAAGCTCACATTTGTTATCAAATTGAATATCATTTGCTTTTAAAGATTTATCT
>JAURXW010000544.1 GCA_030654205.1 Bacteriovorax sp. | reverse complement strand
ATCACCTCCTAAGTTTTTAGAAAATAAGTAGCTTCGGTTGTTAGAATAATAACAATGAAGTCCTAGGTTTAAAAAATTAACATTGATTGGTAAACTTGAAATTAGAGTGGCCTCATGAAGATAAGTGGAGTCGTTATTTTTATTATTGAGTGCGTAGAAGTCGTAAGTTGTGATTATGCCCTGATACATAAAATCTAAGTTTTTATAGGCGTTCCAGTGATGACGAAAAAATAAACCTTTTGAGTTTTCACTTAAATTCTTAACACCATTTTTATAAATGGATTTTTCTATAAAGATCGGGCCCGCCTTGAAAACTTGATTATTGAAAAGATAATTTGGAGCAAGAAGATAAGAATTATATCTGCTTTCATGAGTATCAATGATATCTCTCTGTCTACTAAACTCTACTAAGTCTGATTTTTTAAGAAACAAAAATTTAATTCCATAATCTGAAGTGAAAAATGTCTCATCCTGAAAATAGAGCAGATAATTTAAAATGGAATTTGACCAACTTATGCCAGGTGCAAATGTTCCTAATGTTCCAAGGAAATTATCTTCATAAATTAAAAAACCTCGATTATGATAATTTCCAGATTGTGTAATCATAGGGACTGGGAATATTGTCCATTTGTCTTCCATTGTGATTTTTAAAATACCACTATTAAATTCAACTTTTTTCAGGATAATTTGACCAATACGTCCTAGATTTTCTTGGATTTTTTCTAGAGCTTCAGTATCTACGTTTTGGTTTATTTTAATTTGGCCATGCTTAATGATCGCCTCGTTGCTCGTCCTAGTATTGCCTACGATTTCTATTTCTCGCAAAATTTCGGATCTTGCGGGACTAGAGAGCACTAGGAGAACTAATAGGAAAAAAGTATGCATTAAAAACTCATGGATGCTTCTTGAGGGCATGTTAATACTTATACTTCTATAAAATATTTTAAACCTTTAATCAAAGTGAGTTTTTATTTTTGCAACTGATTTAAATTTGTAATCGCTTATATGTTTTTAAGTTATTGATTAAAAAATAATCAACGAAATTGCTTTCGAATTATTTTTTTTTGTTATACAGCTATGGTTTTTCGTAAAGAAAAAAATATGAATGATTAAATGGATTACAAAATGTTAACAGAAAGAAAATTAAAAGGTGCACTTGTTGGATTTGGATTCATTTCTTCACATGGGCATATGCCTGCTTATGAAGAACGACATTTGCAAGAGAAAGATGTTGAAATTTTAGCCGTGTGTGATGTTTGTCCAGCGAGGGAAGCTTACATACCAAAAGATTTAAAATTTTATATTAATTATCGTGAGTTGATTGCTAATGAAAAAAATAATTTAGACTTTGTTGATATCTCAACACATGCGGCAGATCACTTTCAAATTGCCAAACTGGCACTCGAAAATGGTTTGCATGTTTTATGTGAAAAACCTTTAACTACAACAACCAAAGAGGCCTACGAATTATTACAACTGGCCTTTGATTCTAAACTGGTACTTTTTCCTTGCCATAACTATAAACACGCTCCGGTAATAAATGCGATCAGAGAGTTAATACAAAGTAATAAAATCGGAAAGGTAAATGCCGTCACTCTGAATACATTCAGAAATACTCATGCAATCGGTACAAAAGAATGGAAACCTAATTGGCGCCGTTTTAAAAAATATAGCGGCGGTGGAATTGCTATGGATCATGGAAGCCACAGTCTTTATTTGGCGTTTGAATGGCTAGGAGGCTATCCAAAATCTGTCACGGCAAGTTCCTTTAATTTATCTAAAGAAAAATTTGATACTGAGGATAATTTTTCTGCTGTCTATGAATTTGAAAATGGTGTAGCTAATATTCATCTTTCTTGGACAGCCGGTGTACGTAAAGTTCTTTATACAATTCAAGGAGATAATGGCGCTATCACAGTTGATGATGATCAATTGCAGTTGGCCACTTGGAAGATAGACGAATTAGATAAAAAAATAAAATGGAATATTGAAAATTATAATATTTCTTCAAGTTGGTTTGATGCAAGTCATACCACTTGGTTTAATAAAATGTTTTCAAGCTTTAAGCACGCAATCGTTAATAATGATTTTCAAAATAATGAAATCGTAGATGCCTATTTTTGTATATCATCTATAACTAAAGCTTATGAATCGATTGAAAATAATTCGAACAAAATTATTTTAGATAAAACTTTTCCACTAAATTTTTAATAACAACTTTGGAGGCATCTTTTGAATTCAAAAATTGAAAACATTCAAGCAGCAAATGGAAAACTGGCAATTCTTACACCTGGAATGGGGGCCGTTACATCTACCTTAATTGCTGGAGTTTTAGCGACGAAAAAGGGGCTTAATAAGCCAATTGGTTCACTCACCCAAATGGGTAAGATTAGATTGGGTAAAAGGAGTGATAACCGTTCAAAATTAATTAAAGATCTTGTTCCTTTGGCCAATTTAGAAGATATAGTTTTTGGAGGATGGGATATTTTTCATGATAATGCTTATGAAGCAGCTATAAAAGCAAAAGTTGTCGATAGATTTCTACTAGAGCAAGTACGAGTTGAGATGGAAAATATTCAACCTATGAGTGGAGTTTTTGACGAACGTTATATTAAAAATTTAAAAGGCGAAAATGTAAAAAAATTTAAAACGAAGATGGAAGCATCGGAGCTTTTAATTAAAGATATACGTAACTTTTTAAAAACAAATAACTGTTCTAGGGCCGTTATTGTTTGGTGTGCTTCTACTGAAGCATATAATCCAATTCAAAACGTTCACCTTAACTTAAAAGCATTTGAAGAAGGATTACGCAATAATGATCCTGCAATTTCCCCTTCTCAGATTTATGCATATGCCGCTATTAAAGAAAGAGTGCCGTATGTTAACGGATCTCCTAATATCAGTGTAGAAATACCGGCATTACAGGAACTTGCTATGGAAATGGCAGTCGCAATTTCTGGATCAGATTTTAAAACTGGTCAAACTTTAATGAAAACAATTATAGCTCCTGGTTTAAAAAATCGTCTTTTGGGTGTGGAAGGATGGTTTAGTACAAATATATTAGGTAATAGAGATGGACTTGTATTAGATGATCCAGAGTCTTTTCGCTCGAAGGAAGTTTCCAAAGGGGGAGTGCTGGAAGATATTCTATCTAAAGAAGAATATCCTGATCTTTACGGCAATCTTTTTCATAAAATAAGAATCGAATATTATCCACCTCGTGGCGACAACAAAGAAGGGTGGGATAATATAGATATTGTTGGATGGCTTGGTGAAAAAATGCAAATAAAAATTGATTTTCTTTGCAAGGATTCTATTCTGGCCGCACCTATTGTTTTAGATTTAGCCCTTTTCGTAGATTTAGCTCAACGTGCAGGGATGAGAGGAATTCAGGAGTGGCTAGGATTTTATTTAAAGGCTCCACTAACTAAACCAGGTATTAAAGCTGTCAACGATCTGTCTTTACAACTTTTAAAACTAGAAAATACATTAAGGTTCTTTGCTAAAGAGGAATTGATTAATCATTTGGGACTTACTCATTATGGAGTAGATGAAGAGTGAAAAAACAATTATCTATTTTGGGGATTTATCGTGAGGAGAAATATTCTAATCGCGCAATTGATGCAGATAAGGCCATCTTGGATGAAGTTTTTAATTGTTTAAAGAATTATACGGATTACAGCTTATCATTAACTAAAATTCATCCAGAAGATATCGGTACAAAGGTTTTATATTTTAATTATGATTTAGTTTTTTCGATGGCCCAAGAAGAAAATATTTTAGCCTATTTGGATATTTTAGAGTCACGGGGAGCTGTTGTTATTAACTCAGCTAATTCGATACGAAATTGTTTTAGAAAAAAACTTTCTGAAATACTAAGCGATGAAATTTTTTCTTACCCATTATTTATATCATTAAAAGTGGATCAGGTACTTTTGAAAACGTTTGACTCAGCAAATGGGTACTGGGTTAAACGGGGTGATTATCATGCAATGATTGATGAAGACGTCGTTCATATTAAAAATGTGGATGAACTGGGTCCTGTTTTAGAAAATTTCAAAAGTAGAGGCGTTTCTGACGTTATTCTGCAAGAGAGTCTTGATGGAGAACTATTTAAATTTTATGGTATTCGCGATTGCTATTTCAATTTGCGTTACATAGGAAAAACAAGTACTAGTCGATACCACAACAGTCTTGGTAATTCAGATATCATTTTTGACTATGAACGTTTGGAAAAATTAGTGCATAGAGCGGCACAGATTCTCGGTCTGGATTATTTTGGAGGTGATTGCGTAATAAGCACTTCTGGACAAATGCATTTTATTGATTTTAATGATTGGCCTTCATTTCGAACATGTAAAACTTCAGCGGCACCTATTATGGCAAGCTATGCTATTCGAAAATTAAATAATGAGGCAGAGATTGTTAGCGACTATATTTAAAGATTTTAAAAACAGTATAAAAAGTCCTGATACCGAAGAAAAATTAGATTTATTTTTTTATCGACCATTCGGTTATATTATTGCTGTTTCGGCTAATTTTTTGGGAATGAATCCCACGATGCTTTCATTGATGGGACTATTGTCTGGAATAATCGCTAGCTATTATTTTTTCTATGCCGACAGTTTTTCTGTAATACTGATTGCTAGTTTATATTTTGTACTTTCAGGAGTTTTCGACAGTGCTGATGGGCAACTTGCTCGAATCTCCAATCAATCTACTTCAATTGGTCTAATATTTGATGGGGTCTGCGACTCCTTAGTTACGATTATTGTTTATTTTACTTGTTCTTGGAATTTGTTAGTCGAATATAATTATTACTATTTAATTGTCGTATGCACAGCGCTTTATCTTCATTCATGCCAATGTGCAATTCTTGATTTTTATCACCGTGAATATCTCTATTTTGGTTATGGAAAAATTGAGGAATTCACTTATTGGAATCCAGATATTTCAGAGGGCGAAAGTCTCATTCAAAATTCAATATCTACCAAAGAAAAAATATTAAATATTTTGAGACTATCTTGGATAAAAAAACAACAAAAAATGACTACTCGTTCCGAGGGGCAACGGAAAGTTATGCGTAAGCATTTTTTGTCGATAAGTTCAGATGAAAAAAAAATATTCATGAATATATACAAGAAAAACAATTTATGGCTTTTACCTTTTTGGAGATTAGTAGGAGTAAATGCTCATACCGTTTTAATTATTTTTTTTATGCTTTTTAAACGTTTCGATATTTACTTGATCATGTTTGACTTGGTGATATTTAATTTAATTATTTTAATTGTTGGACAGATGCAAAAGCGAGCTGATCAAAAACTTTTTAGTGAATTAAGATTAGATGTATGACGCTTAGTAGGAAAAGTGCAACAATTGCTAAATTCATTTTTATTATTTTAGGCATATTTCTTTTACTCATAATTGCAAAGAATTATGGAATTAGTCTAGCGATAACTGAAATAAAGCGTGTAGGTTTTTTAATATTTTTTTTAGTCCTTACTTTTATACCGACAATTATCTGCTACGCGACTTCATGGATGCTTAGCTCTGAATATTGGCTGATGAATAATGAAAAGACTTTTCTTAGAAAGCTCTTTATTTTTATTAAAATTACGCTGGCAAGCATTGCATGGAATAATATGACTCCGTTTGTAAAAATTGGAGGAGAGCCTCTTAAGTATATGATGCTATTAAAGCACTTGCCAAAGTCGGCCGCGCTTTCCAGTGTTGTAAATTATAATATTGTTCATATCTTTGCCACATGTTTGAGTTTTATAATAACATTGATACTTCTAATCTTTTACTACCAAGTACCGGCCTTACTTTTAAGATGGATGGTTATTCTTTTAATTTTCTTCTTGGTGGTGTTTGTTTTAGGAATAATCGCAATTCGTTCTAGGTCATTTTATCAAATAAAAAAATATCGATTTAAGTTGATGCGTTCATTTTTCATAAACTTTCATATAATTACGAGAAAGTTACTAAAGTTTTATGATGAGAAATTTGCTCTTTTTTGTATAGCACTTTTTGTTGATACATTTGCAAGATTTGTAGAAGGGTTAACTTTTTATTACGCTTTTGTTATTTTAAAATTTCCTATTAGTTTTTTAAATAGTGTTTTAATTGACATAGGGCGTACATTTGTTGACACAGTTTTTTTCTTTGTTCCCTATCAAATAGGTGCAAGAGAAGGTGGTGTACACTTTTTTATGGAAAATGTTCTAAACTTGAAAGCAAGTGGCTTTTTAAGTGCTGTATTTCTTTATCGCTTTGTTGAAATTTTTTGGATTTTTATTGGTTATTTGATCTGGGCCAAGTCTAAAAGTTTTTCGATAGAATCTAGCTCCCAGTCCGATATTGCTTGATGACCATGTTGAGTAATTAATACTGTTTTCATGCCTAGTTTTTTTGCAGGGATAATATCTCTTTCTAGGTTGTCACCTATGAAGCATATTTCGTTAGGTAAAACTTCGCATTTTGAAATAGCTAATTTAAATATTTCTGGATTTGGTTTAGAGTATCCGACATGATACGAGTCGAGGACAAAAGAAAAAACTGAATCGATTGAAAATTCTTTTAAAATAATCTCAAGATTTCCAGTGAAATTCGATACGACACCAAGTTTATAGTTAAGTTTTAGTTCCTTCAATATAGGACGATTTCTTTGGAGATATCCTGCTTGGATGTTACTTATATCTTTTGCCGTGTTTAATATTTTGTTTTGATCATAAAAATGTAGGTTATTTGCAATTGATGTACACATTATATTATTCATTTCTGACAATGAGGAGTTGAGAACCAAGGATTTTGCATTGGCCGCATTGTCGCTGAGTGTATAAGCGTTTTGGAAAAACTCCATTGAGTCTTTGTGAGTTATAATATCATTATTTATGAATTGATTATAGAAAAGTGTTCTAGAGTGAACTCCATCTGAATCTAGACAACCTCCGAAATCAAAAAAAAGCCATTTTACATTATTCAATATTTAATTCTTGGAGAAAATTTTCTGCAGTTTTAATGTCTTGAGGATGATCGATATCAATAGTTTTATTAGTTATAAAGGCTTTAATTTTAAAATTTCTATCTATTAGTTCTTTAAGGAAATGTCTCATATGTAAATTCCCGTTAGTTATCATTTCAATAAGTATTGGAATAGTATTTTCAGAGAAATAATAAATGCCAGAAGTTATAAGTGTGTCTTCTTTTATTGGACACTGGAAATCAATTACATATCCTTGTGAGTTGATCGCTAATGTTAATGGCTTCTCATCTTGGATATAACTTGTAACAATAATTGCAGATTCATCTTCTTTTAATAATTCACAAAATTGATGGAATTTATCTGCTTCTGAAGGAGCAATTATACTGTCTACCATAGAAACAAATAAATGTTCACCTGGTTTTAAACTTGTTTTTTTAACTACTTCGTATAGAGAGTGCATTGAACTTGGTGTAGTCTTAAAAAAATACTCAATGTTTGGTGCTAGTAGTCCAGGCACTAGTTCAATATTCATATCTTTTTCATATTCATTAAAAATAACACTGACTTTATCAAAGTTTTTAAACTTCAAACTATTAATGATAATTTCTATCAATGGTATTCCATTGATTTTTACTATTGGTTTATATTTTTCGATTGTTTTTAATCTAGTACCTTCTCCCGCAGCTAAGATTGCAGCTTTTTTCATAATTGTTCCTGTTCATTTTAATTAAAAAGATGCTAAGTAATTCCGTCGACCATTTCATAATCCTAAAATAAAAGGAAAGCAATATGGAAATATCCCAACCTAAAAATCAAAAAGAAATATTAATAACTAATATTCCTGGGCCTAAAAGCCAAAAAATACGAATTGAAGAGGAGCAATATATCTCTAGTGGTCTGCAAGGTTTCGCCTTAAAGGCGGGGATTGTAGTTGAGAGTGCTAGTGGCAATTTAATTAAGGATATTGATGGTAATCATTTTTTAGACATCATTGGTGGAATTGGAGTGAATGGATTGGGACACAGTCATCCTAAATATATTGATGCACTTATTAGACAAGTTCACAAAGTAAGCGTTGGAAGTTTTACAACAGAAATACGTGTTCAGTTTTTCAAACTATTAGATAGTGTAAAAATTGGTGAGCTCAACAGAGTGCAACTTTATTCTAGTGGCTCAGAAGCCGTAGAGTCTGCTTTAAGGCTTGCAAAAAATAAAACTGGTAAATGGGAAATGGTAAGTTTTACAGGCGGTTTTCATGGTAAAACAATGGGTGCCCTTTCTTTAATGGGATCAGATTTTAAAAAAACATATAGTCCTTTTGCTCCAGGTGCAAATATTATTCCATACGCAAATTGTTATCGATGTCCATTTAACCTAACTTATCCCGGTTGCGGACTTGCTTGTCTTGAATTTGGTCGCGCGCAATTAAAAGCTAATGTAACGAGTGGGGTGGCCGCATTTATTGTTGAGCCCATTCAAGGAACTTCTGGGAATATAATTCCTCCAAAAGACTTTTTACCAGGCGTAAAAGAATTAGCAAAAGAATTTGATGCGCTAATGATTTCTGATGAAATGATTACTGGCTTTGGTAGAACTGGTGTTTTTTGGGGATCTCAACTTTCGGGAGTTATTCCAGATTTAATGACCATTGGTAAACAGTTCGGTGGCGGCTTTCCAGTGAGTGGAGTTATTTCAAGTGAAGAGTATAATAAAGTACTTCCTTGGGGAAATCCCTCCGGTTCTTCTTCGAGTTATGGAGGAAATCCACTAGCATCAGCTGCAGCACAAATTGCAACACAAATTATTCTTGAAGAAAATCTAGTAGAAAACTCAAAAAAAATGGGAGCGTATTTTTTAGAAAAATTAAAACCATTCGCTGATCGCTATTCATTCATTGGAGAAGTTCGAGGAGAAGGATTAATTATGGCTATTGAGTTGGTTAAAAATAAAGATACCAAAGAAGAGCTCTCGCCTAAAGCAAGTGATTGGATCTTCAATACTTTTTTACAAAATGGTTTAATGACAATGGCCTATACTTCTCGCTTTAGAATTCAGCCCGCAATGACTATTGATAAAGGTACAATTAATAATATTATTGAAATTATGGTTAAAGTTTTTGACTTGGTAGAGAGCAAAAACGTTAAGGAAATTTAGTTTTTTGTGTTTACTTGTATCGAAGAATAGCTTGGGCGAGCTTCGTTAGTTATTAACTTGATTGGGATTGCACTGAGAGTTAAGGTTAATGCTAGAAGGTAATTTTTCATAAACTTATCCTTTTTAAATTATTATTTTTATAAGATAAGTTTATTGATTTTAAAAATTCATAAATTAAATAATAAATATAATGATTAATTCTTATTAATTGATTATCTTATTAATCTATTTCTTTGATCTATCAATGAAATATTTTTTTATATTTATTTTAAGCTGGCAAAAGACATACATTTATTCTTAGAGATCACAATTTTCAAAGGAGAATGGAATGAATGTTGACAAAAGAAATGATGGTTTAGAATCTGGAACTACTCAAAAAGGAATGCATGTTAAGGCCATTCCTGATGACTACACAAGTGCTACACCATATTTGTATGTGAATATGGCCGCCTCGGCCTTGGATTTTTATCAAAAAGCATTTGGTGCAAAATTATTAGTAGTCATTAAAGATGATAAAAATCGAATTGCACATGCTGAAATGTTGATCGGTAAGGCACATATCATGCTATCTGACGAGTTTCCTGAAATAGATTCTTATAGCCCTAGGCACTTGGGTGGTACTACTTCTGGTGTAACTTTATTTTTTGAAGATTCAGATTTAGTATTTAAGGAAGCTATTGCGGCCGGTGCCCAAGAATTAACAAAAGTTGAAGACCAATTTTGTGGTGACCGTGGTGGTAAGATTGTAGATCCATTTGGACACCAATGGTTTATTAATACACGTAAAGAAAACCTTTCTTATGACGAAATAAAATTAAGAGGCGAAAATTTCTTTAGAAAGCACTAGTCATAATGCCTTTTACTCAGGTAAAAGGCTTTCTCTCACCCATTTAGAATCAGTTAAGGCTTCACTTAAAAAACTTTCCAGATAATGCTTGTCGAGACCTGTTAAAAATAATTTATTTTTAAGCTTGGGTGTATCTTTTCTCTGAGAAGATAACCAAATATCATCTAAAAGTAGTGGGGATTTTATTACTTCGATTTTTACTGGGATTTCTTTTTGCTGAAGCTCAGAAATTTTAAAATTATATAATGATTTGCTTATATGATCGTAATGATTAATAACATCTCGCAAACTTTTTAGGGATCCGTTGTGCATATAAGGCGCAGTTAAAGCGACGTTTATTAGACTTGGAACACGAAAAAAATAATCGGAAGAATGATCTTTTGTAACATCACCTCTACCTTTATCCAGCTTTAATGGAACTTCTCCCCATTG
The DNA here is from genome assembly GCA_030654205.1 of Bacteriovorax sp. GTDB lineage: Bacteria > Bdellovibrionota > Bacteriovoracia > Bacteriovoracales > Bacteriovoracaceae > Bacteriovorax. Next base: position 6,837 of record JAURXW010000544.1, on the reverse strand, counting down.
AGGAGTGGCAACCGAAGCAAAAAGTGAATTATTACCCAACTCGCTGCCCTGATGACAATTGATGCATCTTCCTTGGTCTAGGAAGACGATAAGTCCTTTTTTTTGTTCATTGGTCATAGCTTCATTATGGCCTTCGAGATAACGCTCAAAAGGAGTGTCTCTGGCTTGAAATTTCTCGCTTTCAAATGCAGCAATCGCCTCTGCTATATGGGCAATATTAAATTCTTTTTTTGCTACACGTGGGTATGCGAGTTTAAAAAGTTTTTGATATGAAATGAGATTAGGTGAATCTTGTGTTGAAGTCATTAATCTGTTAACAATTAAATCCCAAGCTTCGAGATTTGTTTTTGCATTGGCTATTTCATTTTCACCAACTTCTCCTTTCATTTCATTATTAGTTACCATTGGAAATAACGCTTGAGCTGTCAGAGCACTTTTCATTGATTTTACAATATAACCTGCTTTTGGGTTTATTCCGTTTAAGTCTTTTTCTGGAGTTATAAAACTTTTATTAATTACATCATAATAAATTCTTCCATCCCAAAACATAAAATTTTTATCATTTCCTAGATTAAATAAAGCAGGAGCATTTCTTTTGAGAATTCCTTTACCGTCGGTCGTTTGTGACATTGGAAATTGATCAGTTGTTCCAGTTGATGGATTGTGACATGTTTGACAACTTATATTTTTATTACCAGACAAAATTTTATCACTAAATAAACGTTCACCTAAAATTAGTTGATAAGTGTTAGTGTTTTTAGATATATTTTTTAATGGACGTATATTGTAATGATTAATCCTGCTTCTTAAGTAATGATCTATTAGACTTTTTTCTTCTGAATTTGCAGTATTAAAAATAAGAAATAAGTTTATCAAAATTATTATTTTCATTTGAATAAGCTCCTAAATGTTATCAATGTAATAGTTATTTTAATTGATCATAACTTGTTTTAGTTTGCAAATTGTGTACCTTAGAATAAATGTTCAATATCAATAATTTTTTCCTCCTAGACAATTAAATTGGTAAGGCCATACCTTTATAAAGTCATGTCTACATGTTGTTATCATGGGGGATTTATGAACAAATTGTTATTACTTTTATTGCTGAACTTATTTTTTGTTTTTTCAAATTTTTTACAGGCATCAGATATCTTTATAGATACTTTTGATATAGCAGTGGGAAGAAATCATGTGTGTACCAATACCTCTGCAGGAATTAAATGTTTCGGAAATGCAGAGAAGGCCACTTTAAGAGCACCTATTAAAGGTAAAAATCCGAGACATTTGCAAGTAGGAAATCGATTTTCTTGCATGATTGTTGATGAAGGAATTAAGTGTTGGGGCGAGATTCCAAATTCTAAGAAAACCGAAATTTTAATTGGAAATAAAACAATTAAAAACCCAAAACTTCTATCTGTTGGTTATGAACATGCCTGCGCTGTTTCATCAAATGAAAAAATAAAGTGTTGGGGTAATAATGAATATGGTGAACTCAATCCTCCATCAGGTCTCTCTAATATTACAGAAATTTCTTTAGGAATGAATAATAGTTGTGTTATTGCTAGTAATAGATTGGTTTGCTGGGGAATGTCGATTGAAGGTACTACCAATTTTCCAAGTGATATAACAAATCCTAAAAATTTAACTTCCGGTTGGTGGCATCATTGTGTGCAGTCAGATGACGGAATTAAGTGCTGGGGTTATCCCTATAAAGATTTTGTCATTCCCGACGATATTTCAATAAAAGTTTTTTCTTCAGGAGGACTTTATAATTGTGCGATCACTGACATTGGGGTGAAGTGTTGGGATGAATCGGGTAAAACTTCCTTTGTTGAAGATAGCATGGGGGCCAGTAAATTAAGTGTTGGGGCCAATATAGGTTGTGCCGTTACAAATATCAAAGGAGTTATCTGTTGGCGTTTGGGTATAATTTCTAAAGGCAATTATCAACTTTTAAAATCTTTTGTTCCAGCTGGCGGCATCACCGATATTAAATTTGTTTCGGCATCGCATGCGAGCACTTGTGTTTTTGGCGATAATAATAATTTGAAATGCTGGGGCTTTAATCCGGATAATGCACTAGATGTTCCAAGCACACTTGTTAGTCAAATAACAGAATTGAGTGTTGGCCCACACAAAACTTGTACAATTTCCGATTCCCTATTGAGCTGTTGGGGAGATCGTAATAGCGCATATGATATCCCTAAAAATTTAGGTGAAGTTCGTTTTGTATCTTCTGGAGGTAATCAGGTATGTGCTGGAACTCACGATCAATTGCGTTGTTGGGGGGAAAATATTCGTGGTGCTCTTGATATTCCAAAAAATCTTTCCCAAATTTCCCAAATATCATCAGGTCTAACTCATGTGTGTGCGATTGCTAATCAAAAAATTTCCTGCTGGGGTGGCGAAGGATTAATTAAAAATATTAATCCACCTCTTGGTCTACCTACAATGCACTCGGTTTGTGCTGGAGGCACTTTTTCATGTGGTTTAAGTAGCAAGGGCAAAATTCAGTGCTGGGGAGATAAAATTCAATTTGTAGGTGACACTAATTCTATTGATCATTCAAATAACGGAGTACTAAGCATTCCTGTTGAAGTTCAAAATTCTGCGGTTCAGGAAATATCTTGTGGGCTTAGCCATGCGTGTGCAATTTATAATGGAAAAATAAAGTGTTGGGGTGATTCCCAGTTTTTACCGGAAAGACTGTCTGTTCCAGTTGTTAAAAATCCCAGACAAATTTCTTCGGGTTGGAATCACTCCTGTGTTTTAGATGATAAGGGTCTTAGTTGCTGGGGGAGTATGCTAAATATAGAAATGCCGAGTTACTCTCTAGAAAAAAACTAATTTAGAGGGTTATTTTCGATCTTTAGCTAAATATTTGATGCCGAGTTTGTTTCTTTTCAGTTATAATATATATGGAAATTCCATATTTCTTTAGCCTCGTTAAATCAATTCAGTTTGATTTAATTATGAGCTTTGCTAATCAATTTATGACCAGAGAATGTACCAAATGAATTTTAAAACAACTCAAACCAAACTTCTTCTTTTTATATCTATTTTCTTTGTCCTTTTTTTCAATATAAGTTTTTTTGAGAAAACGTTTAAAGTTTATCCCATTTTAAGCGTCAGATTTTTTTTCGTAATTTCTCTATCGGTTGTTCTTATTAGTTTTATCAATATTTTACTTAATCTTGTACGATCTAAGTATACGACAAAACCAGTTATTATTTCTCTGCTCTTTTTTTCCTCTCTTGCTGCTTATGTAATGGATAGCTACGGCGTAGTTCTTGACGACAATATGTTTTTAAATGTATTTAACACCGATGGTCACGAGGCGCTTGATTTACTTAGTTTTCGCCTATTTTTGTATTTAGTTTTCTTGTGTATTGTTCCTTCATTTATTATATTAAAAACTAAAATTTCTGAATTTTCTTTAAAAGACGAATTAATTTCCAGATCAAAGACAATACTCTTTTCTTTTTTATTAATTACGACTTTGCTTTTTAGCTTTGGTAAAAATTACGCCTCTTTTTTTAGAGAACAAAAAACACTTCGTTATTATACAAATCCAACATATTATATTTATTCAATTGGTAAATATGTAAGCAGTTTTTATGGTAATACATCTGGGCTTATAGATCCTATAGGTTTAAATGCGGTCATTCATGGAAGTGGAAAAAAACGACAATTAATTATTTTTGTTGTGGGAGAAACGGCCAGAAGAGATCATTTTTCGTTGAATGGTTATGCCAAAGACACAAATCCTTATCTCAAAAAAGAAAATGTTGTTTCATTTAATAATATGACTTCTTGTGGTACTTCAACGGCCATTTCGGTCCCTTGCATTTTTTCAAATCTTGGACGAAGTAAATTTTCTAACGAAAAAGCAGCAACTACAGAAAACTTGTTGGATGTTTTATCACATACCAAAAAGATTAATATTCTTTGGCGTGATAATAACTCAAATTCAAAAGGAGTTGCAGCACGCGTACCTTATGAAGATTTCAAACAACCTCCTAATAATACCATTTGCGACCCCGAATGTAGAGATGTGGGAATGTTGGTTGGGTTACAAGGATATATCGATCAAAAAAAGGAAGGAAATATTTTTATAATATTACATCAAATGGGAAATCATGGTCCTGCATATTACAAAAGATATCCAGTGGCCTTTGAAAAATTTAAGCCAGTTTGCAAGACGAATGAATTAGAAAAATGCAGTAACGAAGAAATTAATAATGCTTACGATAACGCTACACTTTACACTGATTTTTTCTTGTCAAAAGTTATCGGGCTCTTAAAAGAAAACTCAAATAATTTTGGTACCTCTATGTTTTATGTTAGTGATCATGGTGAATCTTTAGGGGAAAAAGGGATTTATCTTCACAGTCTTCCTTATTTCATGGCCCCCGATGAACAAAAAAATGTCGCTGCCGTTCTATGGATGGGAGGAGATCTTGCTAAAAGAACGAATTACGAATTATTAAGAAAAAAATCACAACTCCCTTATTCTCACGATAATGTGTTTCATACTTTTTTAGGATTAATGGATGTTCAGACTCCAGAATTTAACAGAGATTTATACATTTTAGATGGTGTTATTAAAAAATAATTTCATGGATAAAATTACTTATCAAAAACTAAAAGCAGAACGTTTAATGGCAGAGGTAAAGCATGCCCGAGAGGAATTTTGTTTTTCTTGTATACGCATTAAAAAAAACTGCCTTTGCCATTTAATTAAACCATTCAATACGGATTTTCATTTTGTTTTATTACTGCATCCGATGGAAGCGAAAAAAGAAAAAATGGGCACGGGAAGAATATCTAAAATTTCATTGTTAAATTCTCAGCTGATAACAGGTGTTGATTTTAGTGATGATGATGAAGTTAATTCACTTATCAATAATCCAATAAATTTTTGTCTCATTCTTTATCCAGGAAAAAATGCTTTAAATGTATCAGAAGATAATATTGATACATTAATAGAAAAGAAAAAAAATGGACTTCGTTTAGTGATATTTCTGATTGATGGTACGTGGCCTTGTGCAAAGAAAATGATGAGGCTTTCTAAAAATTTACAAATATTACCGAGGATTTCTTTTAGTGCCACTCACACTTCTATATTTGAAATAAAAGAGCAACCTGCAGATTTTTGTCTTTCTACTTTAGAGTCTATTCATTTCTTTATTCAAGAATGCAATAGAAGAGGTTTAGAAAATACGAATGGACAAGAAAATACCATGATGGAAACTTTTAAAGAGATGATTAGTTTTCAAATTAAATGCTCTCTTGATCCAGAGCTTTCTTCATATACTAAGGGAGAACTTGGTTATTCAAAAAAAGAAGATAGGATTCGGCCGAAAAAATGGCTTACTCGAAATATTGTTTTGGCTGATTAAGTATTTATTTGCTCTTTAAAGGTCTGATTAAATCTTCTAGACCATTTAGCTTAATTTCATATAAAAGTCCTAACAGTTTACCAATTTGTCCCTCAGGGAAACCCTGACCGTGAAACCAAACGATATAGGTCTCAGGTAAATCAATTAAAAGAACACCTTTATATTTACCAAAAGGCATAGGTGTATTTGCCAGTCTTATTAATTCATTTTTTCCGTTATTATCCATAATTTAATTTATTCTAAGAGTCATCTTCAGGCAAATAAATAACTTTTCGATTGATATCAAAATCTATAATTTCTGCAAATCGTCCCCAGTCGACAATAATATCAAAAATTTTGTCGGCATTTTCATAGGGTAATCTTTCAGCAATAAGTTCTTGAATATAGTCTTCACTGACTTCTGTCCGAATTTCTAATTGTTTTAACACTAACTTAAAAAGATTAAGTTTTTTAACTTGCTGGCTAAAAATAGATTTTCGTTCAAGTATATCGGCAGAAATTAATTGATGACCCAGACTAGTTAAAACAACATCGTGTTTTGGTGTTTCAACGAGCTCTAAAAGCTCTAATGCCTTAGTAAGTGAGATTGTTAAACCAAATTCCTCACGCATTTGAACTGATAGATCAAATACATCAACCACTCCTTTGTCACTTGCAATAACTTCGAGAAGACCAATCATTCTTCCTGCAGGAACTGAAGGAATTGCCTCAATCCGTGGATTAAGTTCTGAAATAAAATGCTCCTTTAAATTACCGGGACGATCCATTATTAATTTATCACTTTCGGGAGTTTGATCAGGAAGAGCAAGGCTAGTAATCATGTCGTGAATATCATCGACTAGTTTTTGAAATTCAATAGATTTTTCATCACGAGGATATGGCATATCATTTTGAACAACGTAAGCTATACTTCCGGGATGGCTTGAGAGAATGAGAATTCGGGAGGCCATCGCCACTGCATCCTGAATATTATGAGTCACCATGAAGGCTGCTTTAAAGCCGGCATCTCCATTTTTCCAAAGTCGAATAATTTCTGCTCGTAGATTTCTTGCAGTATAAAAATCTAGAGCACTAAATGGTTCATCCATTGCTAAAATTTCAGGTTTTGCTACCAGTGCACGGGCAAAGCCCACGCGTTGTCTCATTCCACCTGATAATTCTTTAGGATAAGCATTTTCATGTCCACCAAGGCCTATGAGATCAAGTGCTTTTTCAATTTCTTCATCTTCTTTTTGGGAACTTAATTTTCTTTGATTTAAACCAATACGAACATTTTCTGCAACACTTAACCACGGATAAAGTGCAAAGCTTTGGAAAACAATCGCTGTGTCCGGATTAACGTCATCTAATTCCTTGTTATGATGAATTACCTTGCCGCTTGTTGGAGGAACAAGTCCTGACATTATTCGAAGAATTGTTGATTTTCCACAGCCAG
>JAURXW010000543.1 GCA_030654205.1 Bacteriovorax sp. | reverse complement strand
CCGTAACAACAGCTGCAGTCAAACTAGCAAGAGCTTTTACTGGAAGAAAAATTGTCGCATTCCCTAGCGATCACCCATTTTACTCTTACGATGATTGGTTCATAGGTAAAACAGCGTGTCCGAGAGGAGTTCCTGAAGAGTTTCAAAGTCTGTCGGTAACTTTTAAAAGTTACGATATTAAATCTTTAGAACAACTGTTTGACCAATATCCTGACCAGATAGCCTGTGTTATTACTGAGCCTCAGAAACATGTCGATATACCAAACAATTATTTACAAGAAGCAATAGACTTATGTCACAAAAACGGTGCATTGTTTATTGCCGATGAAATGGTAACGGGATTTAAAGCCGGACTTCCTGGTGTATGTGCCAAATTTGGAGTCACTCCTGATATGTCAACTTGGGGCAAAGCCACCGCTAACGGTTTTTCTTTTTGTGCACTAACTGGAAAAAAAGAAATAATGAACCTAGGTGGGGTTAAAGAAAAAGGGCAAAAATTTGTATTTTTAATTTCCTCTACCCATGGTGGTGAGACGACTGGACTTGCAGCAGTTAATGCAACAATTGACTTTTATTTAAAAAATAATGTTTTAAATAAAAACATTTCCACTGGGCAAACATTTTTAGAAAATATTAATAAGATTATCACCAAACATAAAATGGAAAAATATATTGATCTTGTACAATGTAATTGGTTACCTATTTTTCAATTTAAAGATTTACAAAGCAACATTTCAAAAGAATTAAGAACTTTATTTCTTCAGGAAATGATTAAAAGAGGTATTCTTTTTCAGGGCTGCCTAGTCCCAAGCTTTGCTCATAACAAAACAGAACTTGATTTATTAAGTGAAGCTTTCGAAGATTCAATTCCAACTTATATAAAAGCGCTAGAGGAAGGTACTGACAAATACCTCATCGGAGAGGCCTGTGGTCCCGTTTTTAGAGAATATATTTAGATTATGAATGCTGTTTTTCGTTTAAATATTAATAGAGACATTGGGACCGGACATTTTTTCAGATGTAAAACGCTTGCGATCAAATTAAAATCCCAAGGCTACGATATTTATTTTATCTGTAATCACGAAGCTGAAACATTTGTGAAAGGTCAAAATCTCCACTCAGAGTATTCTTTTTATTTTTTAAAATCGGATTCAAATGAAATAAATGAGCTAGATGAAATTATATCATTCATACAAAAACTAAAGTCACCACTTATTTTATTTTTGGACTCATATTCTCATACGATAAATTGGGAAAAAAACATATTCCCTCATGTTACACTTTTTATCGTGCTTGATGATCTGGGAAATAAGAAGCACTATTCACACTTTATTATTGACCCAACCTACGGAAGAGAATCAACAGATTATAAATCAGATTATATAAATATCAATGCACTAACCGGAACTAAGTTTGCTATTCTACCAGATGAGTATCGAGTAGAAAGACAAAAAATAAATCCTGATAAATTATCCGATTTTTCACAATTTAATATACATGTTTTTTTTGGTGGTGTTGATTCAAATAATTTGACATTAACTTTTTCAAAATACTTACTAGAGCTTTCTTCAAATATTAAATTACACATTGTAACAGGTCCACTTTATTTAGAAATAAAATCTATCCAAAAACTTATTATTGATTTTCCTTCCAGAATCATACACTCCCACAATACAAATAAAATGTGGGAAACTTTTGGCACTTGTAATCTTGCGGTTGGAGCACCAGGCATTACCACCTGGGAGCGAGCAGCACTTGGAATCCCTTCAATCTATCTAGACATTATCGAAAATCAAAAAGACATACTAATTCAACTTCAGGCTGCAGGACTGTGTGAATATTTAGGGAGTGCTAAAAGTATGTCTCAAGAAATATTTTACGCAAAAATAAAACCGATAATCTCTAATACTGAAAAATTAAATTCAATACGAAAAAACTCTCTCTTAGCCGTTGATGCCAATGGCGTTAATCGAATAATTGAGAAGATAACAGGAGCGTTGAAGTGATTTGTTCAATAATGCAACCAACCTATCTTCCTTGGTCAGGCTATTTTAATTTAATTACACATTCAGATGTTTTCATTTTTTTGGACGATGTTCAATATACTAAAAATTCCTTTCAAAATAGAAATCAGTATCTTGAACGAGGAGTACCTAAATGGATTACAGTTCCGGTCTTTAAGACAAGTGGTGATAAACTTATTAAAGATGCATTAATTAACGATGATGATAAATGGAGAAAAAAACATTTAACACTTCTGCAGAACGTTTATAACTCTCATCTTTATTTCAAAGAACTGTTTCCATACTTAAGAGATGTTATCGAAAACACTGAAATTAAAACAATCAGCGAGCTTAACATTGAACTTATTTTAGCTATCTCTCAATACTTAAATCTACAAACAAAATTTTTCAGGTCAAGTGAACTTGGCATAAAGGGACAACGCACAGAAAGACTTATTAATATTTGCAAACATTTTGATTGTGATACTTATTTAAGTCCAAAAGGGGCGAAGGAGTATATTGAAGAAGATGGCAATTTTTTAAATTCAAATGTTAATTTAGAATTCCAAAACTTCACATGTTCCTCTTATAAACAAAAAAATGCCAACGTTGATAATTTTGTCTCGCATATGTCAATTATTGATCTAATAGCAAATGAAGGTAAAAGTTCTAGTGCTCAGTACTTATTGGACAATTTTATCCCCATATCAAAGAGAGCAACATAATATGACGAAAATATTTTTAGGTTTTCAACAAGTAATTTTACAACAGATGATAGAAAAAGGTTGGAAGGTTGATCTTGTTTTATTGGAAAATAATAGCTTAAGTAAATATGTTCAAACAACTTGTGAAGAACATAAAATTCCATATAAATATATTAAGACCATGGATGATATATTAGAATCAACGTTACAGTATAATCAGATTGATATTTGTATCGTTGGTGGATTCGGAGTCATTTTAAAAAATGACTTTATCAAGAAATGTTCAAATATTATCAACTTTCACCCCGCTGATGT
>JAURXW010000538.1 GCA_030654205.1 Bacteriovorax sp. | reverse complement strand
ATCACGAGATGCCTCTTTCATTAGTTTTTTCAATTCTTCAATTCGCTTATCAAGTGCTTCGGCACTCAAGTGAGTCATTTCGACTTTTCGCTTCTCTCCTTTTCCTTTTTTTGCACCACGAAGAGTTTCAATAACTCCACCACTGACACTTTTAATGATAGTAGTTGGAATAATATTATGTTTGGTATTATGTTCTTCTTGAATTTTTCGTCGTCGATTTGTTTCTCCGATCGCCCGCTCCATACTTTTAGTCATTTTATAAGCGTAAAGAATAACTCTGCCTTCAGAATTTCTTGCGGCACGTCCCATTGTTTGAATTAAGGACCTCTCAGAACGAAGAAATCCTTCTTTATCAGCATCAAGAATTCCGACCAATGAAACTTCAGGTATATCTAGCCCTTCACGTAAAAGATTGATTCCCACGAGAACATCAAACTCTCCAAGACGAAGATCGCGAATAATTTCCATGCGTTCTAAAGTATCGATATCCGAGTGGAGATATCTCACCCGAATCCCATTCGAGGCAAAATATTTGGTTAACTCTTCGGCCAATTTTTTTGTCAGTGTCGTTACTAAAACTCTTTGTCCCTTTTTAATAACTAGCCGTGCTTCTTTTAAGAGATCATCCACTTGGGTCTCTGCTTCTCGTATTTCAATAACTGGATCCAACAGTCCAGTAGGTCGAATAATTAATTCAACATATTCTCCATTGGTTTTTTCTAATTCAAAATTGCCAGGAGTTGCCGAGACATACATTGTTAAATCTTGTCGCTCTTCAAATTCATCAAACTTTAAAGGTCGGTTATCTAGGGCCGATGGAAGTCTAAATCCGTAATTGACGAGATTTTCTTTTCTGGCCCGGTCTCCCCGATACATTCCCCCTGTTTGAGAGACGGTGATATGTGACTCATCGATAATCATTAAAAAATCGCGATCAAAATAATCAATGAGTGTTGGTGGAGGATCTCCAGGATTAGCTCCCGTTAAATGACGAGAATAATTTTCAATACCTGAACAAAAACCCAACTCCTCCATCATTTCGATGTCGTATAGAGTTCGCTGTTCTATTCTTTGTCGTTCCAGTAATTTTTCTTCCTTAATAAATTCTTGAATACGCTCCCTAAGTTCAATCTTTATTGCTTCGAGGGCCTCTTTCATTTTTTCTTGGCTTACAACATAATGCGATTTGGGATAAATAGTTTCAGATTTTAAACTTTGTAATACTTTTCCGCGCAAAGGATCGACTACTGAAATAGAATCAATTTCATCACCAAAAAATTCAACACGAACGACATTACTTTCTTCATGGGAAGGAAAAACTTCAACCATATCTCCGCGAACTCTAAAGCATCCTCTACTAAAATCAATATCATTTCTTTCATATTGAATTGCGACTAACGTTTTTAAAAAATCGTCTCGATCAAGCGTCTCACCCACTTCTATATGGGCCTTCATTCCACCATATTCTTCTTTAGAACCGATACCATATATGCAAGAAACTGAAGCCACTACGATGACGTCGTCTCGCTCAATTAAATTTCGAGTAGCACTATGGCGTAGTTTTTCAATCTCGTCATTAACGGCAGAGTCTTTTTCAATATAGGTGTCTGATCCGGCCACATAGGCTTCCGGCTGATAATAATCATAATAAGAAACAAAATATTCAACGGCATTATGAGGAAAAAATTCTTTAAATTCTGCATATAATTGCGCGGCAAGTGTTTTGTTATGGGCCATGACCAAGGTTTTTTTGCCAAGGCCTTGAATGATATTGGCCATAACAAAAGTCTTTCCTGAACCAGTAACACCTAATAGAGTTTGTTTGGTTTTTTTATCGGTAGTAAAGCCTTTTAATAATTCGGCAATGGCGCGCGGCTGATCCCCTGCTGGTTGGAAGGGTATTTGTAAATTAAAGACGTTCTGATTCCCAGATTTTTTATTAATCAGAGGATCATTTGGTACATCTTTTTTCCCTTTGCTGGGAGATTTTACTTTCTTCATAAACTTTTTCGACCTACGATAATTCTATGAAAAATATACTCCCAACTCCACTTCAATACAAAAAAAATAAACTTACCTTTGATGGAATATCCCTAGAGCGTATTGCTAGTAAGCATCCAACACCATTTTATTTATATAGTAAAAAAACCTTAGATTTCTATTATAAGTCCTTTTATCAATCGGCAATAAAAGAAGGAATTCCCAGTCCCCTTGTTTGTTACGCTGTTAAGGCCAATTCTAATATTGAAGTGTTAAAGCGCCTAAAAAAATTAGGAAGTGGTGCCGATGTTGTTTCTGTTGGTGAATTAAAAAAGGCACTCAAGGCCGGAATTGATCCTCAGAAAATTGTTTTTTCAGGCGTGGCAAAATCAGCAACTGAAATACTATTTGCCTTAAAATGTCATAAACGTGGAATTTATTCTTTTAATGTTGAATCTATCGAAGAGTTGGAACTAATCAATCTACTGGCAAAAAAGGAAAAACGTATCGCCCGTATTTCTTTTAGATTAAACCCCCAAGTAAATGTCAAAACTCACAAACATATTTCAACTGGCAATAAAACTCATAAATTTGGTTTATTAAAGTCTGATATTTTAGAGGCCCTCGCTGTTCCAAGTTTTTGGAGCAATACAACGCTAGTGGGGCTATCAATGCATATTGGAAGCCAGCTCACTGATTTAAAAGCTACAGTTGTGGCCATCAAAGAGCTTGCCAATCTTGCACACTCCATTGAAATCCCCCTCGAATTTTTAGATATTGGTGGAGGCCTTGGAATTGACTACACCATTGAAGAACGCAATAAGCTGGCTTCAATTACTCAATATATGCAGACGGCTTCAGAGGCGCTGACTAAATTTTATTATTCTAAAACAGATCATTGTCCACGAATTGTTTTTGAACCAGGAAGAATCATCGTTGGAAAAATGGGCGTTCTTGTTTCAAGAGTCGTTCGCACTAAGACTTCTGAAGACTGCCATTTTACCATTATTGATGCTGGGATGAACGATCTTATTCGCCCTGCTTTATACGATGCCTATCATGAAGTTTTAGCGGTCAATCAATCAAAAAAAATGATATTGACTGATATTGTTGGTCCAATCTGTGAAACATCCGACTGTTTTGGTTCCAAGAGAAAACTGCCTGCTTTAAAATCTGGAGATCTGGTTGTTATCGATAATGCTGGAGCGTATGGCCATACAATGGCCTCCAGATATAACGAAAGAGACATCGCTCAAGAAGTTTTAATCTAAATTAAATAAAATAAGCTGTTAACCGATTAAGTAAGAATGAAAATTGTACTAATTATATTAGTAACCACTTTTGCTTTTTCTAGCTGCCAAAATATTTCAAGTCGTAAACTTGCAAGTATCAACAATATATTTTCAGAGTATCAAGACCTCGAATGCAGTCCTGAAGTAAAAATAAGCTGCAGTGGTCTTTTTCAAGTTCATGAAAAAGAAGATATTAAAATTGGATTATTAATTAATGGAGAGGCTTCTTTGGCCGCTAGACTAAAAAGTCTAAGAGATGCTAAAAAATCAATCTTAATCCAGGCCCTAGTTTTTAAGGCCGATGAAATTGGTAATTACATTGCTAAAATTTTAGTTGAAAAAAAGAAGGCCGGATTAGATGTAAGACTTATTATTGATACATTTTCAAATATGGATGTAGCTACACAAAACCTATTTTACGAGCTTAAACTGGCCGGAATTGAAGTAGAAGGATATGAAACGGCCTATCTGGGTTGGGTCAACGAAGTGACTCCTAAAGATATCAAACAACCAAATAAAAGATTTCACGATAAATTGTGGCTTATTGATAGTCATGATGAAATTAATCGGGTGGCAATTGTCGGTGGAATGAATATTGCCAACGAATATTTTCGTTTGGGAACGACGTCAGAAAAAATTTGGCGGGATCAGGACTTTATAGTTAAAGGAAATATTATCGATGACATGACTACTGTTTTTGAAAGAAATTATAAAGATCAAAAAGATATTAAAGCAAAACATTGGATTAATACTGATAAGACATGGGCAATATGGAGAAAAACCATAGGCCAAAAATTTAGAAATAAATATCTCCAAATTAAAGGCGATAAAAATATAATCAAGAAAATAACAAAGATTGAAACTGATACGGCCAATATCGAATTTTCAATGTTCCCATCAAAGTCGCAATTTTTTCAAAATCGCCCTCGAAATGCTGAAACTTATATTCAGCAAATTTATAAGCGAAGTTTTGCTCATGCCAAAAACAAAATATTTTTGGTAAATGCCTACTTTATTCCTAACCAAGAATTAATTGATTCATTAAAATATGCCGCAAAAAATGGTAGCGAAGTTATCATTGTCACAAACTCTCCTGAAACCAATGATCTCCCTGAAATGTCTTATGCCTCACGCTACACTTACAAAGATTTATTGTCGGTTAATAATGATCCTAATACTTTGGGTTCGCTGAAAATTTATGAATGGCAAGGTCATCAGTATGGCGAGGGAACAATACATGCCAAATTTGCAGTGATAGATGATCACACAGTTATTGGAGGCTCTTATAACTTGGATCCTCGTAGTGAAAAACTAAATAGTGAAACTATTCTTGTATTTGAAAATGAAATCTTGGCAAAAAAATTAAGTTCGTTTGTTATAAATAATGACATAAGGAAATCAAGACTAATATCAACCGAAGAAGCAGCGACTTATTTTAATCCAAAAAATCCACCAGATGCACTTAAATTACTCTTTTGGAATGGAATTAAAGGGATGCTGTAATTAATATTTTAAAATAAACTATTTTGTACCAACTTCTTTCAATAGATAATTATCGAGTCCTTCTTCGCCATTTTCATTCTCAACTCGCTCTAATTTTTGCTGCTCTTCCGGGAAATAAATAGAGAATTGAGACATAATTCCATGCCTTAATAAGGGATTTGGCTGGCGTTCAAGAGTTAACTTCACATAATCAATAGCTTCTTGCTTATTATTGTACTTACTTTCAAGTACTAATTTAGCGGCTTCATTAATTTTAGAAATTTGATTCTTGGTATTGGTATCCAACACGCCGGTCGCATTTTTATCAATTGTTTCACTAATAACAATTTGGTCGGCTAAATTAATAATTTTAGATTTGTCGCATTTAATATAATTTGCGAACTTAAGAAGATTTGCGACTAATCCATCATTATCTGTTATTTCACTTTGAGTGAGTAAAAATTCTAATACCTGGGTAGCTTCCTTAGGGTTTTGATTAAAATCAACTATTGACTGCACAATTTCCGCTCGAGCAGCAAAATCGATTACGGCATTTGCCTGATCGGCAGATTCTAAAGAATCCAAAAGTCTATAAGTTGACTTCTTCATTTCGCCATTTACGGCCAAGGCCTCAACAAAACGCCAGTCATAATTTTTAATTTCATAATTTGTTTTTGGAATATATTTTACTTCTGCAAGGCTATCATCAACGGTGTCTTGATGACTTCTTTTTTGTTCTCCATGCTCAATCTTACTAAATGCTTTTGTCGTTTCAACATCACTTAAATCTTTAATAATGACTTCTTCATGCTCTATATTTTTTTCCTGTATTGATTGATCCCAAAGATAAAAACCTATGAGTCCTGCAATATTTATAAAAATAAATACAAAAATTTTCACAATAACCTATTTTTCTTTAAGCTTAGTAATAGCTGCGTTTATAATTTTGGGAAGTTCTTCATAATAATCTCCTCTCCTAAATTTCATTTCAGGTTGCTCTTGATTATTATTAATATTTATAAAATATTTTTTTAGGTTATAAATTGGCCCGGCTATTTTATGAGAGATAAACAAAGAAGTAATGACTGTAAAAAAGATTGAGAATCCAAATGCCCAACTCAAATTGAGATTCATCATTTGTTGAGAAGTTTTAACAAAATTATAATAAGGATGCCCCGGAGTCAGATTGATTTTTTCACCCATTTGATGAAGCTTCTCAAAAACTTCATTTACTTTGTAATAGACCATTATAAGTGCAGTAATTGCCACCAGGATATTGGCCAGTAACAAAGTTAGCTGGAAACGAGGGTAAATAATATAATTCTTGAGTTTTCTATTTTTCATATTTTTCTTGGGTTTTCAAATATTACCTAGATTCATCATTTCGGATTTTTTGCCTATTTGTTTATAAAAAAAGATAAAAAAAAGGCCCAATTTTCATTGGGCCCTAACCTTATTAATTATATATTAATTATATTGCACGTAACGGGTTTGGATAAGTATAAGGAACGTATCCAGGTCTAGGTGATAAAAAATAATCGACATTTAATTCTATCGAAGCAGGACATGTATTTTCAATACCATTAGTCGTATAACCATTTTGTGGATTGGCCTGATTATTCCAAATATATAAAGATCTAATTTGGTCTGGACCTTTAGTTCCACTAGGTCCACAAGAGAAACCTTCAACCATTAATTCAATTGTACGGCTAATAGTTGCAGTGGCCTTATTGTTAAAGATAACACCGTCACCACCTCTGATTCCAATGGCCGAGCGTTGAAGTCCTCCGCTGATATTTGTAGAGTAAGTATTATTGTAAATCTCATAACTTCTCGATCCTCGTGGAGAACTTGAAAGACCGTGAGAATCAGTCATTGCATAGTCCTTAGCAGGATCTTGACCTATTACTGTGTTGTAGCGGAAAACATAAACAGAACCATTATTAGAAGCGATGTTGTGGCGATTACCTGAGAAATTATTATCTTCAACGAACACTGCATTTTTTGATCCTAAGCTAAGTGCTGGCCATGCTCCCCCACCGTAAACCACAACTCCATAACCCAAATTCTTTAAGTCAGCGCTGTAGTTATTAATGAAATTATTTTTGTAAATAACTCCTCTTTGTCCTGCTGCATCTCCTACGTAGATTGCACTAAAAACAAAATTCGTAAATTTAGAATCCGATACTTTAAAATCCACACAGCCATTTAAAAGGCCGAGTCCTTTATCTTGAATCGATCCATTTCCATTACCTACTAAAGTCATATTAGAAAAAATTGCTCGCTTACCATTAGAACAGTTGTAGGCAACAAGATAGGCCGTATTAGAAACTGAACCCACTCGTCGAATAATTGTTACATCTTGTCCGGCACCTTGGAGATAGACTCCACCTGAAACGTTTAACTGTTGAGATCCCCAGCTGCAATTACCGGCCGGAATTTTAACCGTAGTTCCAGCGCTTGCAAAACCAACTGCTGCTGCAACGTCTGCATAACTACAACTTTTGGCATTAATCACTGTAGTTGGAGTCGGAGTCGGAGTCGGAGTCGGAGTCGGAGTCGGAGTCGGAGTCGGAGTCGGTGTTGGAGTTGGAGTTGGAGTTGATGCTGTACATGCATGAGGAGACCAATAATATGTACTGATGATCGGATCATAACCAGGATTGTTATAAGTCGCTTTATAGCCTTTGCCATTAGTATAAAAAACGATATCGCCCGTCACGTAATTTTTATTGGTGTATTTTGGATAAGAGCTACAAAGTGGCAGCGCTGGTGGCGTTGGCGTTGGAGTTGGAGTTGGAATCGAAGGTGTTGATGCTGTACATGCATAAGGAGACCAATAATATGTACTAATGATCGGATCATAACCAGGATTGTTATAAGTCGCTTTATAGCCTTTGCCATTAGTATAAGAAACGATATCGCCCGTCACGTAATTTTTATTGGTATATTTTGGAAAAGAGCTACAAAGTGGCAGCGCTGGTGCAGGTGGCGTACATGCATAAGGAGACCAATAATATGTACTAATGATCGGATCATAACCAGGATTGTTACGAGTCGCAATATAGTTTTTTCCATTAGTATAAAGAACTATGTCTCCAGTCACATAATTTTTATTAGTATATTTTGCATACGTTCCACAAGTCGCTCCTTGTGCAGAAGCAATGAATGCTCCTAAAAAAAAAGTTAGCAGTAGCGTTGAATAAATCTTCGACATAATTTGGTCCCCCCTTA
>JAURXW010000536.1 GCA_030654205.1 Bacteriovorax sp. | reverse complement strand
CGCAAAAAGCCGCAGGTGTCCGCAAGCTTTATCGCTTATGTGACAAAAGTTTTGCAGGATGTACTGATTAAAGTATTTTTAGCGATGTGCCGATGAAATTGCTCAGGTATTAAATCAAGGATAGGCAATATGTGTGAAGTTTGCAGGGCCCAGGGTGAAGATTATCTTTTTAAAAATGGCCCGAAAAAAATTCTTACGAATAACAATCTTTATAAAGTTTTTAAGGACGCAGTAGCTCCTGTGAAGCTTTGTCATGTTCATAGTATAGAGCTTTTTCATATGGGTGAGCGAAGATTCCTGCGGGAGCATATAGACTTTACCAGAGTTCTTGCCGCAAAAAGTAGGACTCAGACCACTACTGCCGATTCTCCCTTTGGCATTTAGTTAAATAATTGGTTAGTATTTAGATTCATCATCTTCTTTACATGGAATAAAAGAAATGGATCTAAACCGCGATATTTTGCACGCCAAAAGTTTTATTAACAATGAATGGGTTGGGCATTCCACGAGTAATATTTTAAGTGTCACTAATAAATATGACCAAAGTATAATTGCGACTATTCCTTACGCTGATACAAGTGAGGTGCAGTTTGCTATTTCCAATTCTGTTCAAGGGTTTCAGACTTATTCAAAATTCCAAGCTATAGAAAGACATGATTTATTACTAAAAATAAGGGATGGTCTTCTCGCTGAGAAAGATAAATTTATTAATTTAATTGTTTCAGAAGCTGGCAAGCCCATTGATTACGCTCGAGGAGAAATTGAGCGCTCAGCTATGGTTTTACAATTTGCAGCTGAAGAAGCAATGAGAATTTCGGGCCTAGTTGTACCGATGGATTATGGAATTGGAGTAGGTAGATCGGCCCATACCAAACGTATCCCTATTGGTCCTGTGTTGGCAATATCTCCATTTAACTTTCCATTAAATTTAGCTTTACACAAAATTGCACCTGCTTTGGCCGCAGGATGTTCGGTTATTTTAAAACCCTCACCATTTACGCCGCTAACTGCATTGGCCCTGGCTTCTCTATGTAAACGAATGGGTCTTCCGGCCGGTGTTTTCAATGTAGTCATTTGTAAAAATGAAGAAGCAGAACTGATGCTCAAAGATGACAGAATAAAAATGTTATCATTCACCGGTTCAGCTGATGTGGGATGGAATTTAAAAGCAAAGGCCGGAAAGAAAAAAGTAGTTTTAGAGCTAGGTGGCAATGCTGCCGTGATTGTTGATCGCACAGCTAATCTTGAAGAAGCCGCGAAAGCGATTACTTTTGGTGCATATAATTATGCGGGACAAGTATGCATTTCAGTACAGAGAATTTTTGTTGATCATTTTATCTTTGATCAATTTATTGAAAAATTTAAAATTGCGGTGAGTGAATTAAAAATTGGATCCCCTTTTGATGATGGGGTATGTGTAGGTCCATTGATAGATAGAATCCATTTGGATCGATTACAAACCTGGGTCAATGAAGCCCGGGCAAAAGGGGCACAAGTTATACTGGGTGGTGATGTTTTTGATCAAGTCCATAATATATTTGCCCCAACTCTTTTGACTAACACTCAAGAAGAAATGAAAATAGTTAGTGAGGAGGCCTTTGGGCCAATTGCAGTCATTGAAAAAGTTCAATATTTTGATGAAGTCATTCGCGTTATTAATCGCTCCCGCTATGGACTACAAGCAGGTTTATTTACCAATCAGATCTCTCAAATGAAATATGCCCACGAGCACCTTGAAGTCGGTGCCTTAATCATCAATGGGATCCCAGGCTTTAGAGTAGACTCTATGCCGTATGGCGGAGTTAAGGATTCGGGTCTTGGAAGAGAGGGCCTGGCCTTCGCGATCGAAGAAATGACAGAGCCGCGCATGATTGTTTATTAAATTTGCCTTAGTTTCATTCGTAAAAGTGTAAAGTTTTTGCTAAAATATGTTTTCCTTATTACTGGATTCCTGGAGTATTTATGACTGTTCGCGTGCGATTTGCCCCTTCTCCAACTGGTTATTTACATATCGGTGGTGCGAGAACTGCCATGTATAATTACCTTTATGCCAAAGCAATGGGGGGAAAATATATTCTGCGTATTGAAGACACTGATACCGAAAGATCAGAACGTAAATATGAAGCTGCTCAAATTGAAGACCTTAAATGGCTTGGTATCAATCACGATGAAGGTCCAGATGTTGGTGGAGAATATGGGCCATATAGACAATCAGAACGCGGGCATATCTACAAAGCCTGGGCCGAAAAATTAATTGATACGGGCCACGCCTATCACTGTTTTTGTTCTGAAGAAGAACTAACAGCAAAAAAAGAACTAGCGACTGCAGAAAAACGAGCACCCCATTACGATGGAAAATGTAGAAATTTAACAGAAGAAGAAGTCACTTCACGCCTGGCCGCAGGTGAAGAAGCAGTCATACGTTTTAAAGCCCCTAGAAAGGCTTACGTCTTTACGGATCATGTTCGAGGACGTGTTGTATTTCCAGAGGGAATGGTAGGGGATTTTGTTATCATGCGCGCCAATGGTATCCCTGTTTATAATTATGCGGTAGTAGTCGATGATGCCTCAATGAAAATTACTCATGTCATTCGTGCTGAAGAACATTTACCAAATACTTTGCGACAGTTAATGATCTATGAAGCCTTTGGAGAAACACCTCCGGAGTTTGCTCATGGATCACTTTTGATTGGTGAAGATCGCCAAAAATTATCAAAGAGACATGGGGCCACTTCGGTCAATCTTTATAAAGAAATGAATTATATTCCGGCCGCTCTTTTAAATTATCTATGTCTATTGGGATGGTCGCATCCAGAAGAAAAAGATGTTTTTGACATTCATACATTGGGAACTATTTTTAATCTTGAGCGCTTCACTAAAGCTGCGGCCATATACGATATCAAAAAATTAGACTTTATTAACGGACAACATCTCCGTCATCTTCCTCTTGAAACTATTTTAATTGAAGTTGGAAAAATTATTCCGGTGGAACATCCATTTCATAAAATGGAACATGATTGGAAGCTTCGTACTGTCACGATTTTTAAAGATCAAATTAATTTTTTCCAGGATTTTACTACTCATTTAGATATTTTATTCACAACAGAAGTTTCTGATTCAGCAGAATACTTAGAAGCTCGCAACTGGGAAACGACACCTAAAATACGTGAATACCTAGAAAGCGAAATCAATATTGCGAAAGTTGCTGGAAAAAAATTCGTCACAGCTGATGATTATAATATTTGGAGCGATCATGTGAAAGGCGAGCTGAAAATAAAAGGCAAACAGCTTTTTATGGGCATGCGATCTGTATTGACTCATCAGGCCCATGGCCCAGAGTTAAAGTTTATTATACCGTTGACGCCGATTGAGATTTTGGAAAAAAGAATACATCTTTAATGAATTTTAAAATTGTAAAATAAAAAAAGGGAGCATTTGCTCCCTTTTTTTATTTTTAGGCTTAAATATTTCTATTTATATTTCGCAATAATTTTAGCTTGAGTTCCATCGGCTTTAATTTTTTTAATGGCCGCATTTAATTTATTTGTAAGATCGGCAACCTTGGTTTTTTTACTCACCATTAAATAAACATCACCCGAGGAAATGGTAACTGGATGAAGGACAATTTTATCAGTTGCATTGGCGGCTTTAATGAGAGCAAAGCCTGTAAATTGATCAACTAAAAAGCCATCAATTCTTCCTGCTAATGCTTTTTTTACATTGAGTTCATCGTTATCAGCAGTAGCATCAAACTTTGCTTTCATTGCATCGACTTCGGCCCCATAAGATGTTCCTCTGGCAGCTCCAATTTTTGCTTTTGTTTTTGCGAGATCGGCTACTGATTTAATATCAGCTGCTGCCCCTTTAACCACAAAAAGGGAATTAGTTTCATTTCGATAACCGTCTGTGAAAGTTGCAAATGCTTCACGCTCTGGGGTCTTGCTTGCTCCCATCGTTATATCAATTTCTCCGGATTCATTTAGTGCCAACTGACGATTCCATGGTGAATCAAAGTAAGTAATTTTACAGCCAGCTTCTTTAGCGATTGCTTCGGTAAGTTCGATATCTAAACCAGTCATTTTTCCAGACGAATCTTTAGCTTGGTAGGGTGACCATGATTCCCAACTCACTTTGATTTCGCAAGAGTTTGCCGATTGAATAAATGCACTCAGAACCAGAGGCAGAAGAATTAATTTTTTTAACATACGACGGCTCCATTTTTTGTATAAAAACTTAACTTTAAAAGAATAATTTTTTTTTTAAAATTATGAAAGCATCAAAAAGTGTATTCGCTAAAATTGAGTTTAACTTAATGGTGAGTATTTTAGTTTCACGTAATTATATTACTGAGGTGGTCCACTAAAATGTTTATGCATCTGTAAGCTCGGATATTTAAGTGCAGTCGTTGCAGCTTTTGCAACGGCCACCTGAATAATTGCATTATCCAATTCAGGTACATTTAAGTTTACATCCTTAGCGAGCAGTAATAGCCCTTGCATTTGCATGGCCGTATGAATGGCCGCTCCATCAAAATTAACTCGAGAAGCAGTCTGCAGAATTGGGATTGCTAAAACCCATTGTGCCCAACCAATATCGGTTGTGAAGCTCGGAACAGCTGCCACTGGATTTCCCCAGGCATCTAGAGCCGTAGGTCCTATAGGATATCCAGATCCTCGTTCACCAGCAATTCCATCAACACCCTTGGTTCCTCCTATAGTGCTAAGGCGAACAACTAAACCGCGTGTATAGGCTTCAAACCATTTTCGTACAGTTGTATTTCCCGATTTGGTCCAAAGCCACATCGGATCTTTTCCGTATTGGGGAACCATAAAGGCAGAAGTTTGCATATAGTTTACTTTTGAATTATCGGTCATCACATAACTTTCAAAATTAGGTGGATTAAAAATAGAGCCACTTAGTTTCGCAACATAATTTTTTGGGTCTGCCGTTGTCGCTGTTAGAACCGTTTGTGCCCATACATCATAGTTGGCAATAATTTCATTTGCTTGTTTCGTGGCCCTTGCAAGTGACCAGATGATTTTACCGTTTTCACTTGTAATTTTGCTTGCAACATCTCGAGATTTCCACAAAGCAGATAAAGTATTAAAGACTCCACGCTCCTGATCTTTAAATGCGTGATAGCTAGTCATACCTGTACGATAATTTTCATAATATGAAGCAATCGAATAAGCAGCCTGTCTTTGTATCGCAATACCAGCGACTGGATCCTCAGTTGCTATCCAATGAACATAACCTGTATTTTCGAGGTGAGATGTATCTCTAAGCCAATCTGTAACTTCAATCATGCTGTCAATATTAGCGTTTGGATGCATCCATATTGGGGATTCCCAAGGTCGATCACCTGCTTGTGGAAATTGCGGATCTATTGATACGTGATTGGTAAAACTCCAAGATCCACCTTGAGGTTGAGCAAGAGAATAGAAAGTATATTGAGTGAATTCTCCCCAGACATTTACTATTTGAGTGTTTTCGTTGTGTAAGGCCGCATCTACAATTCGTGCATCAGCATTGTGAATAAAACTGCGTGACGATTCGTATTCACCACCTTGTCCACTTGTCACACCAATATAATTTGATCCAGAATTTGGAGTTACATTTGAGCCAACTATTGGACCAAGTGAAGCTGGATCATAAATTCCACGTCGTACATCGGCCACTAGTGCAGGAACTAAATCCGGTAACCATGCTCGAGTGCGATTGTAAGAGGGAAGTCGATTTTGAACAACGGCTTCCGTAATCCACTCAGGATGGGGGGCCACCGGTTCTATATTTTGCATGATACGACAAGAACCTTGAGCAACAGATAAATTCCAATTTAAAGTCATGTTTGAAGTTTCTATTTTTACGGGAATAGACTGCATTGAGAGTGCAACACTATCTCCAGCTTCTATAGTGAACATTCGTCGGCAAATCATTACGCGAAAAAAATTTGTATTTTGATTTAAACGCCAACGATAAGCGTGTGAATCGTTAACTGAACCCAAGTCATCGATCTGCCAAATTCCAGATCTTGTCGTTAAGTGGTCAATTAGTTGTAAAGTTCTTTCAGTGTTATTTACAGTAACTCTTAAACCTGCAACTGGCGTTGGCGTTGGCGTTGGCGTTGGCGTTGGCGTTGGCGTTGGCGTTGGCGTTGGCGTTGGCGTTGGCGTTGGCGTTGGTGTTGGTGTTGGTGTTGGCGTTTTAGGTTTTTTAGTGATTAAAGAAACTGAGTTCGAGCCTTTAGAATTAAACGGATTGGTAGGCTTGCAACTACTAACAAAAAAAATCATAATAACTATTAAGCCAAACAAAGAGAATTTTTCAATTTTTTTCAAGATTCAATCCTAGTTTAAAAAGAGTCAATTAACTAAGTATCGGCTATTAACCACTCAACTGAATTATACATTTCATTTTACCTCGCTTAATAAATTCAATATCTTTAAATCGTGGGCCAGATTTCGGATTAGCGAGTGCTTATAGCTAACTTGTTGTAACTCATACACTAATTAACAAATATATATTTAAATTGGAGCTTTAAAAATATTAAAAAACAACAATTAACCGCAAGATTTAATTGGCACAAAAAACCAAGATTCTTGATGGGTTGTTAGTCCACTAATTAACGCAAGCACAGTTGATCTAATGGTTAAAAAACGATTTAATTGATTGATTTTGTTTTTTGGAGGTCAGATGTTTTTAATTGTAGTACTTGTGTCTTTTTTTTCATTAAATGCAAACGCTGATTATTCACCACTGATTGCCGATTGGTCTGAAAATGCCAATATCACTCCAGGAACAACTCGGGCCAATATTTTTAATTTAGACCCAGAAACTTTAGAAATTATGAAAACTGCCGGCTATAAACACGCCATGAATTATCCTGTGACTGTAACCGGTTTACTTATTCCTTATGAACCACTTTTAACTTTTTTTAAAGTGGATTCAAAAAACCCCTTAAAAGAATTTATGCTAAAGATGGGAAAAGATTTTTCCGGTTTTAGTAATGAAGTAGAACTTTATGAATGGTTAGGACTTAATAAATTTAATTCAGAATCATCAACCGGCATTTATAAAATGCCACTTCCCAACGGAAAAAAAGATCAGTTTTATGTTGGAGCAGGATTAATCATTAACAAAGATGGTGCTCAAGGATTAACTTTTAGTTGTTTTACTTGCCACTCTGCAAATCTTTTTGGCAAAACGGTTATGGGGTTAACAAATAAACGTGCTCGGGCCAATAGGTTTTTTCATATGGCCCGAAGTGTAGTTCCTTATATTCCGAATAGTCTTTTTAAGCTGGGTACCAAAGCAAATGATTTTGAAGTTCAAATGTTTGCTAGAACCAAGAAAAACTTAGTTTCTGTTGGTGCAGTTATTCCACAAGTATTAGGGTTAG
>JAURXW010000523.1 GCA_030654205.1 Bacteriovorax sp. | reverse complement strand
GCGTACCTGCGACCAGAGAAGCAAATACTTGCGTAACAGCTAGGCCAGAAAGAGCAATGCGTGCACAAACATTGTCGCGGCATTTTGAAAGGGCCAGTTTTAAATTATTGGCATCAATATCATAATCGAATTTTTTATTCTCTATCCCTTGTTGGAAAAACTTTGGTAAACATTTTGTGGTCGCATAATAATCTGCCTGACCTTCAGCTGAAGACCAACTTTTTAAACCCGAATTTCCACGTAAAATCTTAGGGGCCCCTCCAAGATGATGGCCAATTTCATGGCAAACTAATAATAAAAATCCATCTCTAGTCATTAATGGATGCCGAGCAAGGCCCCCATTAATAACAATGACTGCATTATTGGCGTCATCTCTTGTTGCGAATGCATCCACTGTGGGATCGGCCCATTTTCTGTCAATGATTAAGTTTTTATCCAACCTTTTTTTTATTTCTGGCCCCAAGATGGACTGAACTTTGTCTAGAATTTGATTATAATCAATTTCACTTAGTCCATTGAGAGATTTGTTTCCACTTTCAAAATGAGCATTGGAAATTGGCAAGCAGCTTCCGGCTTCTCGTTTATAGACAGTTGCTAATACGTTGCTTGAAAAGTTCATTATAGTAGTTATTAAGACCAAGCTTGCTAATTTCATTTTTATTCCTATCTAAATTTTTGCTAGAATGTATTCCATTTTTAATCTCACAAATTTAATAACAAAAACAACCCATAAATTACATGATCTAAATCATCTACCTGATTGAGAACTATTTTTCATAAAGCTGTTCTATATCAGTTTCATTTACTTTGAAGAGATCTAAAAATAAAAGCGAACAAAGACTTGAATAATTTAAAAATATATAAGGAGGATTTATGAAAAATTTTAACAAAAAAATGCTTGCTGCCTTGGTTTTAATGCCGGTGATTTCTTTTGCTGCTCCGGTAACTTATGAATCCAATGTTCCTGTTGATCATGTTTTTAGTCCTGCTGGATTTGACAGTAATGACAACACAGAAGTTGTTATCACTGGTTTTTTACCTAACCTTTGCTACAAAGCACCTAGATCAACAGTTTCTGTTAAAGACGGTAAAATTTCAGTTTCTGTAACGGCGATTAAAAACCAAGTTGGCTTGGGATTTTGTGCAGACGTTATTGTTCCTTATATTGAATATGTAAATATTGGAGTTTTAGATAAAGGTAAATATCAAATTGCCGTTAACGAAAAAAGTAACTGGGAAAAAAAGAGCAATATCGCTATTACTGAACATAGTAGTAATTCAATAGATGAAGCGGTCTATGCCAATGTCAGCGAAGTTGCCCATGGCGATGAAGGAACTAGAAAAGTTCTTTTAAAAGGATACAACCCAAGTGATTGTTTCCAATTAAAAGAAATTGTAGTGGTTGATAATGGAATCGACACATACTCAGTGCTTCCGAAAATGAAACAAGTAAAAGCATTTTGTCCTAAAAAAATGATTCCTTTTACTTATGAATTCGAAGTTCCAGAAAAACTTGAATCTGATAAAGTTTTATTACATGTGCGTGTTATGGACGGTAGATCAGTGAACGCCTTCTTTAATAATAAGTCGCTGAACTAATTACTTTATCAATTTATAAAAATGGGGTCTTCTATGGCCCCATTTTATTTTTCAAACAAACTGTATATTAATTATTAAAAAAAACCCTTTATTTTATATATTAAAGATATATCACACCGTATCTATCTTAAGTATAAGTGGGCAACGAAAATAATTAACCGGAGTTTATTATGAAAACATTACTTATCACTCTAGCTATATTAACTTTAAGCCTTGGCCTTGCAACTGCGTCTACTCATCGTGGATTTGCCTACCATAAAGACTTAGAACTATGTTCTAATATTCATGAAAATGTAACTTTTTCTATTGAAGCTAATGTCAAACCAAGCATGATCTCAGGCTATTTAAACGAAGCTAACACACCTTCACTTCCTCTTAAATGTACTGAGCAAGCAGATATGAAAAACTTTGCAGCTTCCGAAACAACTCTATGGAAATGTTACGAAGATAGCATCAATGAAGGCCAAGTTTTTGTTGATATTAAAGCAGATACTCAAGGCCTTGTATTTGGTGTTGTTTACAGAACTAGCTACACTGGTGAAGTTTTTGAATTATACAAATTAGAATGCAAGCAATAAATAAATACGAAAAACGCCTGATATAATTTTTCAGGCGTTTTATTCTACTGTGAATTTTTTACACAATCGATTCATTTATTTACCGTCTTTTTTTTGTTGAGCTACTATTTTATCAATGAAAAAAATACTATTTTTAACACTTGGATTTCTTCTTTCAATTGCCCCTAATGCCTATGCCGTTAGAAAGGGAGCAACGACTTCTGAGCCTAAATTTGCAGCTGTGGTCGGGCTCCCATCATGTTCTGGAACTTTTATTCACCCTCGACTGATCATCACGGCCGGACACTGCTTGCCCAATATTAGCGGAAAAGAAGTAAGTATTGCACAGGGCTCTCGCTGGAAATCTAATAATTATAAAATTGAACATATGATGGCCCATCCAGATTTTATTCCAAATACTAATAACCTCAATGATATTGCCTATATTCTTTTACAAAATCCTATTACTGATAAAAATATTTTAGAAAATATTCCCGAAATAAATTTAGAAAAAATAAATCAATTAACTACAGGTTCAACAATATTGGCCGTTGGTTTTGGCGTAGACCGAGTGCTAAAAGCACGAGAGGAAGAAGAGTATCTTAATCAAATGGAAAAGAAAAAAATTGATCTCACTATTTTTCAAGAAGAAAATTTTATGAAAATGTCTAAGAGTGCCGAGGAAGGCGGTGGCGTCTGCCCAGGTGATAGCGGTGGCGGAACTTTTTTAGAAGTCGATAATAAAACTTATTACACTGGTCATATTGTAGCGATGCAAGGATTTTGCGGAAAAAAAGATTCCACTATGTTCACGTCAAATATTAAGTATTATATAGATTGGATTGAAAAAGAAACCGGACTTACACTTCATTCGCTATAAGTCTCTAGAGCAATTTTACTAATTCTGAGTCCAAGTATTCATCTTTATAGCCAACGTAGGCTTTATAATGATTTCCAAATAATTGGCGTTCTTCCACCGAAAGGGCCCTTTTTAAAATGGCCGGATTTCCCATAATCATACTCCCCTCTGGAAATATTTTTCCAGGTGGTACCAAAGTTCCAGCTGCAACCACACTATTGGCCCCAATATGAGCTCCATCCATAATGACTGCACCCATTCCAATCAAACAATGATCTTCTATCGTACAGCCGTGCAAAGTTACGCTGTGGCCGATGCTTACTTGTGCACCGATAGTGAGGGCAAAATCTTTGGTTACGTGAAGCATGGTTAAGTCTTGAACGTTGGTATTTTTTCCCACACGAATCCAATTAACGTCACCGCGAGCAACACATTGGTGCCAAATATTTGCATTTTCTTC
>JAURXW010000521.1 GCA_030654205.1 Bacteriovorax sp. | reverse complement strand
ATGTTTTCCTGAATACTGACATCCATTTCTCGTTGGAGCGCATCAAAAGCGATATTAATTTCGTCTTCTGACCTACAAGATTGATAGATAGAGGCGATACGCTTCTCGAAATCTACGCCTGATTCAATACTACCGAGCACTTCATCACTGGCACCAAATACACCTTTGAATAAATTAAATTTTTGATCCAAAAGTTCGTAGACTCTTTGGTCAGCAGCGTTTTTTCTGTTTACGAAATTAATAACCACGACATCATATTTTTGCCCATAACGATGACAACGACCGATTCTTTGTTCAATTCGTTGCGGATTCCAAGGTAAGTCATAATTTATAACCAAGGAGCAAAATTGAAGGTTAATACCTTCAGCTCCTGCCTCAGTGGCAATCATTATTTCCGCTTCATTTTTAAAATAATCGGTAATAGAAGCTCTTATGTCCGCTGTCTTGGAACCTGAAATTTTATCCGTATCCTTATGCTCTTTTAGCCAATCAGTATAAATTTCTTTTGATTTGGGATCATTATTAGAGCCATTAAAAAATACGACTTTCCCTTTGTAGCCATTATCAGAAAGCAATTCCATTAGGTAATTCTGAGTAATCCTAGACTCTGTAAAAATAATAGCTTTTTTTTGCGCACCTAATTCCTCCGCCATTTGAAATCCCTTTTTAAGTCCTGTGAGCAGGGCTTCACCTTTGGAGTTTGTCCAGATTTTTTTTGCCAGGTCTCTGTAGCTTTCTAGATCTTTCTTTTCTTTTTTCATCGCCTCGACATCTTCCTTGGTGAAAATCTTTTCATTACCCTCTTCTTCCTCATCATCAATATCTTCTTCATCATCAATCCATTCATCAGACAACTCCTCGAATCCATCAAAATTTTCTTCTATACCTGGAATTCCTAGTTCTTCCTGTACTTGTTGTTTCTTCGCGGATTCAATAAGTTTTTTTAATTTAAACGAGAGACCATCCAGCGTACTGGCAATAGCAAAAGAAGATGACGCTAATAATTTTCGAAGGATAAGCGACATCAAATGTCTTTGGCTCGCTGGTAGTGCGTAAAGAACAGGTCTTTGTAAATAATCTGTCATTTCATCATAAAGCTCTACCTCCGCATCTGTTGGAATATAATCCTGAGTCAAAGGAATACGTTTCGTATATTTAATATATTCCAAGACCTGCTTTCTGAGTGTTCTGATGCAAACAGTCTTTAGTCGATTTCTTAGATCAATGAACATTTCTTGTTTAGGTTCGACCAGTCCTAATTCATTTTCGTAAATATCCTGCACTTGAGATACTCGTGAGTATTGTGATTTAAAACTTTTAAGGTCACCAAAAACGTGATCATCAATTATGCTGACAAGCCCATATAATTCAAGCAGTGAGTTTTGCAGAGGGGTAGCGGTCAGTAGGATTTTCGGAATATTTTCGAGTGATTCTTTTATGTCTTTGGCGATTTTATTACTAGGTTTATACACATTACGAAGTCTGTGAGCCTCATCAATAATCGCTAAATCCCAAGGCGTTTGTTTTACATAGGGAGCCTTATTCCGTGCGAAATGATAAGAACAAATAACTATATTATCTTCTTGATCAAAAGGATTGAGATTACCTTCTTTGATGCGTTGGTTAAATGATTTAGCCTCTAAGATAGTAGATGGGATAAAAAACTTTTCTTGAAGTTCGGCACTCCACTGTTTTCGGAGATTAGATGGAACAATGAGTAGCATTTTTCTTTTACGCTCAGCCCATTTTTGAGAGATAACCAAACCAGCCTCAATTGTTTTTCCTAAACCAACTTCATCAGCCAAAATCGCACCTTTCGAGAGTGGTGAACGAAAAGCAAATAAAGCTGCTTCGATCTGATGCGGGTTGAGATCGACCTGAGCATTAGATAGGGTCGCAGACAATTTCTCCAAGCTGTTGGACGGACAGTGTTTAGTTAATTCGTAGGCATAATATTTTGCGTGATAATTAGTTATGTTCACATTCATCTGTTAATGAAAAATTTCTTCGATTTTATCTCAAAAACAGCTAAATAGCTTCGCAAAACACGCTTAGGCTAGAAAAAAAGATTGAGGAAGATGTGATTAGGGAACAAATGCTGGAGATTATTAGCAAAGCTAATTTAAATGGATTATCGATCCGAGAAAAAATAACAGGGAAGATTCGGAGATACAGAAGATTCGCTGTGGACGTATTGAATCAGCAAAGTGTGGATGTGAAAGCGAGTGATTTGGATATACGGAGATATGTTCAACACTTATTTACATCCGGGCAGTCAGAAGAGAGAAGGGAATTACTGGAAGAAGTAAAGAAAGTTATAATTATTGGTCATGGAAAATTAAGTATAGTCAAGCCTTTTATGCTAAAGTAACACCATGGTCAATCTGAAAAAATTCACATTGTCGTTCGACAAGAAACAGGAAAATTGGAAGCTAGAAAATGATAAAACCGATAGGGTTATTAAGCGTTTCGATACCAAAGAAAATGCAACGGGTGGTGGTGTTTTAAAGAAAACCATAGGTAAAAACGGTGGATCTGTAAGAATTGAGAAAAAACATGGAGGATATGATGAAGAACGCACGTTTCCAAGGAGTCGAGATCCGCG
>JAURXW010000516.1 GCA_030654205.1 Bacteriovorax sp. | reverse complement strand
AACAAGGTGAAGAAAAGGAAGGGGTTTTGATCATATTAAATATGGAGCCGGTAACTTCTCGAATTAAGAATTCAATCGCGGCCTAATTATCTACCCAATAAAATCGAAGCAGTCATCCTGAATTTAAAAGGAGAGGCGCTTCTCTATATCCATTCACAATCAAACAAAAATTCACTCGGGTTATGGGAATAAGCAATTCCTAAAAAAACTTATAATTTTTCAAATTAACGGCTCAATAAATTAGTAATTTAGCCAAGTAACAAATTTAGAATTTAAAGAATTGGACCAGACAAATTGCTAAGTGGTTGATATTGCTCCATAGTGGCGTTCGGTTATGTCTTAAGTTATTTAATAAATTAAAGAATTCCTTAAGGTTCCCGTAAAGCGAAAGAGTCATATATAAATATTGATTTTATTTTTTAACAAATTACTAGGAACTGAAACCATGCTTAAATTTAAAAACTGGACGATAGGAAGCAAGATTTATTTGTTAAGTGGAGTTTTACTTTTGAACATGTTGATTGTTGGATTTGTTGGTTTCAGAAATGCTAACCAATTAGTGAAACAATTAAGCGATAGCACCGATAATCAACTTCCATGTATAAGAAATATGACTTTAGTAGATATGATGCATGATGGATTGAGAGCAGTTGTTTACCATGCAGTACTAGTCTCTGCCTCAAAAGATCAAAAAGAATTAATAGCAGTTCGAGAAGAATTTGAAGATTTTTCAAAAAATATAAAAAAGTATTTAAGTAATATTGATAAACTTCAAATTAATCCAGCAATCAGATCGGCCATTGCGATCACCACACCAAAAGTAGAAAATTATGTAAAAGATGCTGAGGAAGTTGTTTCCTTGGCCCTCGCAGGCAAGACAGAAGCCGCAACCGGGAGACTGCCACTCTTTCAAGAGGCTTTTGAAGTATTGGAAAATGATCTTGAAAATTTAGGAGCACTCATTGAGAAAGAAGCAAAACAGAGTAACGAAAATGGTAAAAGCTTAGGCCAGCAAACGAGTATCATTAGTGGATTGGTGATTATGTTTGGTTTTGTATTTGGTTTATTCCTTTCTATCTTGTTAACTAAAACACTAGTTAATCAATTAAGTTCGTTAGCGCAAAACTTGAAAATGGAAGCGAGTCAAGTTAGTTCAGCTGCAACCCAGATTGCTTCAGTGTCTGAAAATCTTTCTCAAGCAACAATTGAACAATCGGCTTCACTTCAAGAAACATCTTCGTCTCTGGAGGAAATAAGTTCAATGGTAAATTCCAATACCGAAAATGCTAAACAATCTTCTGTAGTTTCCATACAAAGTTTAGGAACTGCAGAACGAGGAAAAGCAGCTGTCATTAATATGATCAAAGCTATTGATGATATTAATTCTAGTAATAATGGAATTATGGAACAAATTAATGATACCAATAAAGAGATCGAAAATATTGTAAAAATTATAAATGAAATTGGAACTAAAACAAAAGTCATAAATGATATTGTTTTTCAAACGAAACTTCTTTCCTTTAATGCTTCAGTTGAAGCTGCTCGAGCGGGAGAACAGGGAAAGGGGTTTGCAGTTGTTGCAGAAGAAGTTGGAAATTTAGCAGCAATGAGTGGGGCCGCTGCATTAGAAATTACCAGCATGCTGGATGGAAGCATTAAAACAGTCGAGGGAATTGTCAGAGCTTCAAAAGAAAAAATTGGGAAACTAATATTAAACGGAAAAGAAAAAGTAGAAACTGGAACTCGCGTTGCTCATGAATGCGAGGATATATTAAATGAAATTGTAGATTCAGTAGCAAATGTTTCAAAAATAATTACTGAAATTTCGTCAGCTAGCCAGGAGCAATCTCAAGGAGTTCATGAGATAACAAAAGCACTTACTCAATTAGATCAAGTCACTCAGCAAAACACTGCAAATTCAGCTGAATCGGCCAATGCCGCGGATGCACTTTCTAATCAAGCAAATACACTTAATTTATTGGTTCAGGCCTTGGTTCAAACTGTGGAAGGTGGGAGTGATCAAATTGCTTGAAAACTTACTCAAAAGACATGTAAACTTTAGCTCATGAGTCATCAATTAAAATTTGAAACTAAAGAGATAAAAAATCTTTTACAAATAATAAATCAATATCCACTCGCTTCGGTTATTACACATGAAGCAGGGGATTTAGTCGTCAATCATCTCCCTGTTGTCGTTGAAGAATTGATGGATGGAAAACTAAAATTATGGAGTCACTTCTCAATTCATAATCCTCTATGTGAACAATTAAAAAAATCAACTGAAATGACAATTGTTTTTCAAGGGCCTAATGCCTATATAAATCCAAACTGGTATCTAGAAAATGATGTTCCAACTTGGAATTATATTGCTGTTCACGTTTCAGGTAATGCAAAAATTATTGAAGATTATAAAGTGTTACTTACTATTTTAAAAAAAACCACAGAACACATTAATAGTATTAATGGTGAGCAATGGAAATTTTCAATACCTAAAGATTTAAGTTCCAAAGAAAAATTAACTTCGGCCATTATAGGTTTTTCACTTGTGCCAAATAAAATTGTTGGAAAATTTAAGCTTAGTCAAAACAAAACGAAGGAAGATCAAGAAAGAATAATTAAAGGCCTTGCTGACCGAAATGATTATTTTAGTCAGGAGATTTCGAAGTGTATGTTTGAAAGACTTTTACATTCCTAATCAGCCCGACTATATAAGCATTTCATTTCCGTGATAAAATCTGCCGAATCTATTCCAAACTCATTATAAAGAATTTTTGACTTTAGTTGAACCATATCATCTACTTTTATTAAATCTAAGTTTGCCTCAACTTCGTACATGTCTATTGTCTCCCAACGAGTAATAGAATTTACTATTATTGATAACTTCGTTTCATTGAGTAGTGATTCCATTGTCCCAATTGTATGTTTCTTATTTTCAAAATAATCAAACTGAGATCGCTGATTTATATTCATTATATTAATGTCACCATTACCACCATCAGTGTTAAAAAATGGTCCGAAATTTTCGTTTGATTTAATTATGAGGTGCTCTTCCTTTTGAAGAATGATTAAATTCTTTTGGCAATTTTTATCCCCTGAGAATAAAAGATAACTTCCAATAATAGTTGAAGCGTTAGTGTTTGCTGTCATAACGACTAACAAGATGAAAGCTAGAATAGAATATTTCATAAGTACTACCTGATTTGGGTTATTCAAGGATTATTTTCTACAATATTTTTAGATTTAAATAAATGATTTAAAACACCTTTTAAGCTTTCTATCGGAAAAGCAGATGCTTTGCGTTATAGTTCTAAGTATATGACAAATAAAACCATCGCACATTTTCTAATTCCAATTATTGCAATTTGTACTTTGATGCCATGGATTTCATCGGTGAAAATCCATTTAAAATATTAGTTATCAAAAAAACTAGCTCCATATTTTATTTTTTAAATAATCAGTAATTTCTAATTGAGATGATTTTAAAACATAAAAAAATGGAATCCACCAAATTAGGTCATTAAAAATAATGGTCACACCAAACTTGGCATTAAAGACGCCTGTGTAATAAGCCTGCACAAAACCGATGGGACCAAATATTTTTCCTAAAAATCCAACCATCACGATTGGCCAATGACCTTTGGGA
Source organism: Bacteriovorax sp. (assembly GCA_030654205.1). GTDB lineage: Bacteria > Bdellovibrionota > Bacteriovoracia > Bacteriovoracales > Bacteriovoracaceae > Bacteriovorax. The sequence goes on along the minus strand of JAURXW010000516.1, from coordinate 1,644 downwards.
TCGCTGGCCGCTACCCAATATCCAATGCCGTAAACTCCAACGATCATGCCCACGCATTGCCAAACACCGGGATAATTTATTCTTGGGAGTCCTGCAAAGTCAAAGAGCAAGTGAGGGAAAAAAATTATACATGCTCCCCAAACTAAATTATAGATGGCGGCAGCTTTCAGGATGTTGACTGAGATTTTATCGTTTGTCATTTGTCACCTATGTTATTACAGGAGTTAGTAAAATTCTTTGATTGATATTATCTTAATTCTTGAGTTTAGTCCTCATCAGAATCGTATTCAGTACGACGCTCATTTGCGTATTCTTCATCTTCATCGTACTCGTTATCATCTTCAGCTGAATCAAGAGGATCATCTAAATCATCATTGTCTTCAGATTGCTCTTGTTCATCATCTTCAAAGCCATCGAGTGGTGTTTCCACTTCTTCGTCCACTTCATGGTATTGCCCAAATTCGTCTTTGTAGATATTAAATCTGTTATTCAAGCTTCCGCCTTTAGTTGTATTTATTCTTAGTATTGTTCTCTAATTTATTAGAGAAGCTCTATATCATATGAGTTACAAATACGCGTTGAAAATTAAAAATAACATATGTTATAACTCGTGCTAGAAATTGCTAAGTGAGGCACTAGCAAGTGCGAGGTTTGCTGGGCAAAGCAGCTAAACTTTCACTAAGACAAAGAGGAAAACCTCTGTGTCTTAGTTATCAAACATCTTGGAATCTTCCGTCGTCGTGTGATGGTAGGTTACTATTTACTATTTCCTTTTTAGGTCTTGGTGGAATAGGCTTCGAAACCGAAGCTGCTTTAGCTTTTGGTTTTTCGGCAACCTTGTTAGCGGTTCTAATATGATTAGAGGGCAGTCCCTGCTTTATTTCTTCTCCTTCTCCTCCTTGGATTGTCTGTACAAGCTTTTGAACTACGGAATTAAGCATCACTGCCTGATTCGAGAGACTTCCTGCTGCATTTGCTGATTCGGCAGAGCTCGTAGAGTTTTGTTGAGTGACTTGATCAAGCTGAGCAATAGCTTTAGTTATTTCTCGAACACCTTGAGCTTGTTCCTGGCTTGCATTTGATATTTCAGTAACCATTTTTGTAACACTCGCAACTGAATTTACGATTTCGTTTAACACTTCTTCGCATTCATGAGCAACACGAGTTCCGGTTTCAATTTTTTCTTTTCCTGTTGCAATCAAATGACCAATTTTTTCTTTTGAATCGCGAACAATTCCTTCAACAGTTCTTGTACTTTTATCAAGCATGCTGGTAATTTCTAGAGCTGCAGAACCGCTCATTGCCGCCAGATTGCCAACTTCTTCGGCAACTACTGCAAATCCTTTTCCTTGTTCACCTGCGCGTGCAGCTTCTACTGAAGCGTTGAACGAGAGAAGTTTAGTTTGGAAAACAATATCGTTAATTACTTTTGTTTTTGTGCCAATTTCGTTGATAATTTTGACAATGTTTTCAATTTCTTTATTAGTTTCATCGATTTGATTCATAATTCCAGTATTGCTTGTATCGATATCAACGATGGCTTTAATCATGTGTTCAACAACGACTTTCCCTCTTTCAGCTGCACCTAAACTTTGATCCGAGACAATAGTTGATTGCTTTGCATTCTCAGTGTTGGCATTTATC
>JAURXW010000514.1 GCA_030654205.1 Bacteriovorax sp. | reverse complement strand
ATGTTTTTACCATGAGGCAACAGTGAAATGTGACATGACAAATAGAAGAGAAGATCTTCTACTAAAAGTCATTAACGAGAGAAAGGATTTCCAGGAAAAATCTGTAGAGAAATGTTATTATAGAAGTTGTGAAAATCCCGTAAAAATTCTTACAGATTTAGAAGAAGGGCTATCGCACTAAGGAAAATTTCAATCCTTGTTTGCATGACCAAAAATTTAATCATAGAAGCCCATTTCTGGGCTTCTATTGCGTTTTGTTTCGAAAGACAAGCAATTGGTTACATGCAGACCATAATTCATCCATTAATCATAGACATATGAATTTCGACTGTCGATCTTTTAGACAATGCTTTTTGTAAAAAGTACAAATGGATTTTTAAATAAATTATTTATGCGAGAATCAAAAAAATAGTTAGTGTCCCGTTTCATGTGGGAAATATCCCAACCGTCTCCATTTTAAAATTCCCCGTAATAATTATTTTTTGACTCCAAACCTTATCCCAGCCTTTTTTATCCAGCGTAAATCTCAGTAACATTCGAGCAAGTCTTTCAGCTCCAGCTTCGCTCCAATTATGAGCAATCCTTTTAAATCGTCTCGCAAGTTCTCTCATTACTCTTTCTATTAGTGACGTCGTTCTATAAACATCCTCACCAGTTGTTAAAATAATTTTTAAATGGGTGAAGATTTCTTGCCTCGCATTTCTAACATAGGTTGAGGCCTTATTAAATTTTTCAATTTTTAATTTTTTTTCTAATTCTTCAAGGTGTATTTCGGCTTTTACAATTGAATCAATGACGCTCTTTTCATCTTTTTTAAGGGAGTTCATGCAATTATTTATATGCTCATATATTTGATTTTGGATCTGGCGACAGGTCGATTTATCTCCTTTTTCGAGATAGACATAGGCATTTTTAAAATCCCTCACAAAATGCCATTGGCAGCGCTGCTGGTGATGGACCAGGTGCTCGAGGCCTTTTATCAGAGCTATTTCTCCATCTGTTATTAAAACATTCGCAATAGGCTTAAAAGCGAGCTTTTTATTGGCCGGAGAATTATGTTTTTTAAGTTCCGTTCCGATTGATTTCCAGCTCTTAAAAATCCATGCTCCAATGGGAATGGGCCGGTTTTCATTGTTCAGTCCCACAACTATTTTTAACTCTGATTTTTGATCTTCGAAATGAGGTTTATATCCAGTCCCATCGGCCATCAGTGAATTTATATTTTTTAAGTTTCTTGTATTCTGAAAATCTAGGTCGCAGGAGTTCACTATTCGATAAAGTTCATTCTTTTTTATGTCTAAGTTACCAATAGATTTCAATTGATTAGTGCTCCGCCTGCGATAGCTTTGATTACAAACTAATTCGCAGCATTTTTTTTGAAGTTCATTGGAGAAATTTTTCTTTTTACTAAGTCCAAAAAATAAGTGAAATGGGATATGAGTAGTTTGGCAGGAGCACTTCATTCGCTTGAGTCGTAATTTTAGCTTTCCTATGCTGGTCTTAACTGTCTTAGTGGTAAAGCCATGAGAGTGCCAATTATCGTTGGAGCAGCACTCTCGTTTCATCTTAGGAATGACGGCAGTCGAGATATTATTTATCAGTAAGCCATCGATATATTCTAAGATAACCTCTAAAATTCCTAGCATTCCATTCTCTTTAAAAACTTTTTCAAACTCGATAATAACTTCATCGAAAGTGAAGTCTAATTCCTGTAGACGAACCAATAAATTTACTGATAAATTTTGTTTCATAGCGTTCCTTTGCTTTTAATTTTTTTGTAGTAATTAAAGTCTAAAGAACTGTGAACGCTATATCTACTAAAAGAAACTCCACCATAAAATTGAAATTCTAAGCACTTAAATTGCCTTATTTTTAAGCCGTGTAATTGCTACAGGGCTTACTTGTGAATTTTTCTGGATCTGCTAAATTTTGCTTATTGAACTTAAACAACAACATGTGATCCCACACAAAACGGGACACTAACAAAAAATATAATAGTTGTGGTTTATAACAAATAACTACACTTAATCATCTAGGAGTATCTATGAAGAAGTTTATCGTATCTTTGTTTTTAATTTCTGTTTCATCTACTGTTTTTGCAAGAGTGTCTGATAATCGTATTGATATCGGTAAATCTTCAAAAGGAACTTTTACTGGTTCTGCTCATGTTGTATCTGTTCAGCAAATTAACTCGATTAATTATGGTGACGGTGAAACAGTATTAGTTACTTTTAGTGAAGTCGCCGGTAGAGATGATTTAATTGGTCAGCGCTTATTTTTCAGTGGAAAAGATCTTTCTAATGGAAAGTCTCTGATGAGCTTGCTCGGTAAGAATATCTATATTCAAGCTTACACGGGATCACTAACAGTATCAGAGTTAAGATAATAAAGTACTAGCCAGATGAACAATTTCAAAAATTAAAGACAAAGAATTTAAACATGATCGCCGATCGCAGAAATGCTCTAGGCGCTCATGTTTCTTATTTTCCTGAACAACAAGCTGCGATCCTTAAGAGATTCCTTCCAATAAATTACCAGAGAAATCACGCCCATTTTTAGTCATAATATTATTCATCCCTATGGGGGCTTAGCTCTTCCCGCGCATTGCCTTGACTGTGGTGTGGTTGTATGGCAGTGTGGTTTATTGACGGGAAGGTTGAAAAAAATGCTAAAAAAAACTACAATTTATTTAGAAGAAGAGGAGCTACAAAAACTTAAGGCACTTTCTTTTATACTAAACACCTCAATGACCGATTTAATTAGAAAAGGGATTCAAGCTCTATACGATTCAATGCCAAAGGAACAGACTAATGCTCTTAAAAATCTTTCCTCTGTAAAAAGTGATTTTGATCAGAACAAAACAAAAAAGGCTACGACACCAAAAAGTAGTAATAAAAGGAATAAATAGCGTGGATAAAATTTTCGATGGAATTTTAACAGCAGTATATTTGGTCATTTTTACGGTTGGTACAGGATTCACCGTACAAAAAACTTATTATTGGGCCAGAAATGCAGCACTTGAAAAAGCAGCAACCGGCCTAGGTAGCCTTGAATCTTCTACTCGCAAAATGACAGGAGGTAAGCTAGATTTTTAAATGAGCGTACTAAAATATATCCAGAGCTGACAAAGATAAGAAATATTAATTTGTTCTCGATTGGGCACATCGCTCTCAATTCGGGACACTGTTCTCAATTCGACACAATACCTACAAATTTCAGTATAACTATTCAGAAACTTTACCTGGCCTCTCAAATCATTGTCGTTCTGTATGTGCGCAGAGTGCGCATACTTTCGCGCATTTTTCTAAATACTATTAACTGACTGAGATTAAAAACATTTATCATCAATTTTCAATAATTTCTCAAAAAGTGCGCGAAACCTCGCGCATATCTTTAATACACGGTTTGTGTTTTCGCATTGACCGACACAAGCTCTTTTACTATTTCTACGAATGATTTAAATCCTTTGGCCGATGTTCAAATAAAAATTTCAGTCTTGGCCCTTTGCTTGCTTTAGTAATTTCAAAAACAACTTCCTATGGAGTGATAGTGATCGGTATTAAAGAAATATTACAAGCAACATTTGCCAGTCGAGATTTTTCGCAATTTTTTGATGGCGTGGAATTTTATGTTCCAAATTCAACGACACCAGTAATAATAAAAATTTCCTCGTGCCAGAGATCACATCGCACACCCGGATGGCGAATTGTTAAGCATTCAATTGAAACAAAGATAGAGGCCAGTAACGGCGTTTTTGCTTATGGATTTGGAGAGCACGACTTTGAGCTTTTGGCCGTTCAAAAAAGCATTGCCGAAGGCGTAGAACGTTGTGTTTTTAAAATTCTCAAAGAAACGCGACCAGAGTTTAAAAACTCAAATGGCTGGGCAGCACACCTAACGAAATCAAAAGCACAGGCATCGGCACGAAGTGAACTCTTGGAGCGCGATGCGGCCCTCTTACACTGGCTTAGTCAAACTCAGATGGATCAGATTGATCCCGCGAGCCTTCCATCTATAATACAAAACTGGATCAATAGAGAGTTGGACTTGGCCCCACGTTTTAATAGAATAAAAATTCTTGTAACTAAATTAGGAATTGCTCCGGTAGTTGCAACATTTATTCACGATCAAGACGAATTTGGATTTATTTCTCAAGCGACAGCGAGTTGCTTACAAGCTGCAATTGAAAAAGCACTCACAGAAACTTGCCGTATTGCAGATTTCTATGAAAAAGGGATTTCTGTTACAACAAGTATAGACTATCCGACCACTCCTGAGGAACACGCTAATTATTATGCTTTAGTAGAAAAACTACCGTCATGGTTATTTGGAAATATTATTGACTGGAAACTTTCTAAAAAAGAATGGGCAAACAAACATAAAATGATCTCTGATCAAAATCTGACGATGGTTTATGAAGATTATCAGTGTGGCCCTCTCCATATTTCCTATTGCCAAAGCTCTCAAGTTCAAAATTTATTTTTTGGTCCAACTGAATCGGCCCTCACTGAAGGATTGATTAATAAAGAAAGAATTAAAAATATATGTGGGGTAGGACAATTATGTTTTCTTCCACATTTTATTCCATAGAAAAGGAGAATTAGAAAATGAATGCCGTAAAAAATTTATTATTGGTTTTAATTGTAACATTGACTGGAATGACCGCTGGAGCAAAGAGTTTGCTAGGCCAGGTATCAAAAACAAAATCTCAGGAATCGACTGAGGGTATAAAGGGACACGGCGGAAGTTGTGAGTGAGAAAGCATATGTCCTTCAGTATTTTACATTGTTGTCTGATTGTTTGTTTATTCTGCCCGACACTTTTTGCTAAAGAGAAAACCATGAAGCAAGTTAGAACATTTATGTCTTATTCTTTTCCTGTTGATCCGGTTAGAATGGTTTCTATCCCAGATATGGATTTGTCCTACGCTTTAGGAAGTACTTTAGTGCAATGGGATAAGGATAAACAACTCAGCGGTGCCATTGCTAGTTCATGGAGTCCGACTTCTGAGACTACATATACCTTCAAAATTCGCAAAGGCCTTAAATGGTCGAATAACACTTTGGTTACAGCTCTTGATATCAAAAGAAGCTTTGAAAGGGCATTTAAAGATTATCCAGAAGATTTACGCAGTCTCATTCATCTCACAAAAACTATAACTGCTCTCTCAGATGACACTGTTGAATTTCATCTTAACGCTAAAACAAGTGAGAGTGGCTTATTAGGGAAACTTACTGAGCCAAACTACGGAATTTTAAAAATCAGACAAGATGGAAGCATAGACCTTTCAATTACAACTGGTGCATTTTTTGTCATAAAGAATACTCAAGATGAATTGATCTTAAAGAAGAATCCGAATTGGTTTTTAGTATCTGACCAAATGCCTGAAGAAGTTGTTATTAAAAAGCCGACTGACTCTATCGATTTGCAGACGGTACTTTTAGAAAATGAATGGCCAAACCTAGTTGAAACTAATTCGCTCTTATCAAGAGAGCTTATGGAGCGCTATCAAAAAAATAATTTCAAAGTATGGACTAGACCATTTGATAAAATTTTTCTTTTTCAATTATCAAAAAACTTCGTTAATAATGAAGGTCCAGAACTTTTAAAGTATCTCCGGAAAAGCTTAAATCGAAAGAACTTAATAGATGGCCTTTCTGGATTGAGTCTTACAGAACAAGTTTTCCCTATGGGGTATCAGCTTTTTGACGAACAAATGCCTAAGCCTGAACAAGATATCAAATTTCCTGCCCAATTTAAAAAGAAGCCATTACATATTCTCGTGTGTCCGGCGCGAGTAAATAAAACGCTACAAGATAAAATTAAAAAAGTCATTACTGATGCTATCGGAGTTGAACCTCAGATAACATTAACAACGCTTGATAAACTTGGTTCACATAAACGAGCTGGTGATTACGATATTTATGTAGGAACTGTAGGGTTAGCCGATCCAGATCCTGAAGGAATTATGTCTTATTACTTCGAAGGGATTACCCCTATTATTCAGTCTGGTCATGAGCATTTTTTAAATAAGTTAGACGCTTCTAGAAAGGAGACTGATCTTGCAAAGAAAATGAAATTAATGCGTTCGTTAATGACTGAAGCCACTGTCAAAGGTCATATCTTACCTTTATTTCATTTATCCACGGTTGGAATTGGTAGAGAAGAATTAGATTTCTCTTCTATTCCCACATCAGACGAGTCGGTCACGTTATCAAAAATTAGATTTAAAAGGAAAGAATAGAAAAGTGAAAGCAGGAAAGTCATCTAGTTTAAAAAAATCATTTCAAAAACTTGCAATCCATTGGACGATTGTCTCGTTTGTTCTTACTTTATTTCTTTCAGTTTCGTGTTTTTTCTATATTTCAGCCCAACTTGAAAAAAATCGAATATCTACCTTGGCCCAGTCAGTTGCCAGGGCCTTTCGTCCAATGATCTTGGAAAAAAATATCAGGGATGCTCAGTTTCAAATGAAACGAGTATTAGATTTAAAAAATGGGGAATATATCGTTATTCGTGACTCAAATTTTAAAACCTTATATGCTCCAGATAGTAAAGATATACCTAGTACTTGTAGGAGAGTGGGAAAAATATGTTTTGATATTTCGGGATTTATTACATTTCTTCAGCCCATTTATTTTGATGATGACAATAAGGAAAATTTATTCGGATACGTTGAACTTAAGGCCATGACACAAACCAATTTGAGTTTATTGGTGTTTTTCGTTTTGTTTCTTGTTTTAATTTTTTCAACCTTTCTTATTGGTCTATCTTCTACTCAATCCAAAATGATTGCTTTAATTAAAGAGACAATGCAAACTTGGGCCGACCATCTTAAAGAATCGCCAAGCTCCAAAGCTTTACTTGAAAAAGCACCTTTTGAAGAATTTTATCCGTTAGAATCTTCTATTTCCAAGTTACATCTTGAAATCAAAAGACTTAAAGAAGTGGCTGCATCTGAAGCCCGATTCAAAACACAAGTTTCGATGTTAAGAGAAATTAGTCATGATTTAAAAACTCCTTTTTCTCAATTGGCCAAGTTTTTCTCAGTTCATATTGCAAGAGTTCAGCGAACTGGACAGGTAGATGCTGATATTGTGAATTGTATAACTCGCTCAATGAATAAAGTTGGTGATCTTATTCGCCAGGTTGAAATCATTGGCCCACAATTCAATAAGAATGAATCAGAATTTGAAACCACAGATATTCAGAGTGAGACCAAGATTTTTATAGAAGATTTTGAAAAGGCCCGCCATTTAGAAGTAGGTTGCCGCGATATTATCTCATTAAATCTTCCAGCGAATACACTTTTTGCCTTAATTCCCAAAGCACAATACTATAGGATTTTAGATAATCTTTTAAAAAACGCTTTGGATGCAACTCTGAAAACACCTGCACGTATTGATGTGTCGGTCATTAGTGAAGGAAATACACCCACGTTGGTTGTTTCAGATAACGGTTCCGGGATCGAGCAAAAATTTATAAAAAATATTTTTGATGCCGAATTCACTACGAAACCGGCCAGGGGAACAGGACTTGGACTTTCAATTGTTAAAAAAATATGTTCTGACTTTAAAGCTGATATTCAAGTAGAAAGTAAATTAGGTTTTGGTACTGTCTTTAAAATTGCATTTATACCCAGTGATCTTGCATCTATAAATTTAAAAAACGTAAATATTAAGGACGCTCATATATGAAATACCAAATTTTAGCTATTGATGATGACTTCGAAAATTTGCAAGCAACTTCCTTGCTATTAGAAGAATGGGGTTACAAAGTTGATATCGCCTCTAGTGGAGCTGAGGGAATACAGAAAATAAAAAGTTCTGAGAAAGACTATGCGGTTATTCTCCTTGATTATCAAATGCCCGTTATGAATGGGGCCGAAACAGCAGAAAAAATTAGAGAAATAAATGCTGAATCTATTATTCTTATCTATTCATGTGACAGCTCAAGATCAGCACTCAAAGATATTTTTAGGGCGGGTGCTGTAGATTTTATCGATAAAGATGAGAACATTGAAAATCTCCAAACAGCACTAGAACTTTCATGTCAACGATATGAAGAAGACCTTAAAGTGCATCGTCCAATTATTAATATAGCGTACAATGCAGAACTCCTAGAATCTGTCGGAATGATCGGCCAATCTCAAAAGATGGCAGATGTAGTTTTGCAATGTTTGAATTATAAAAAATCTGATAAGCCCGTACTGATATTGGGTGAAACAGGATCAGGAAAAGAGCTGGTAGCGAAGGCCATTCACGGTGAAGATAAGGATCGCTTTTATGCTATAAATTGCGCTGCTTTTGGTGATGGTAATTTAATTGAGGCTGAATTGTTTGGTTATGAGAAAGGTGCTTTTACTGGAGCAGCTAATCGTAAGATCGGAATTCTTGAAGCTGCTGGATTTGGCACTGTCTTTTTAGATGAGCTTCATCATTTAAGTCTCAAGGCACAGGGAACACTTTTGCGGGCCATTCGTGAGAAGAAAATACGGCGTGTGGGCGGTACAGTTGAAATTAACATTTCATGCCGGATTCTGGCGGCAAGCAAGCCAGATCTTTTAAGCAAAGCAGATCAAGGATTGTTTTTGCCTGACCTTTACTACCGATTAAAAATTCTGACAATAGATGTTCCTTCTCTTAGAGAAAGACCTGAAGACATTGGTTTACTAGTTGAACATTTCGTCAGAGGATTTCAAAAAACTAATGGTAAGAAGGTTGCATTCAAAGCAAAGGTAATAAGAATTTTTGAAAAATATGAATGGCGCGGAAATGTTGGAGAGCTTGAAGGCTGCGTAAGTCAACTTCTCGTTAATAGCAAAGACAACGTTATCGGGCCAAACGATTTAGATACTAAATTTCGCTCTCTAGATATACTAGACAATCCAACATCAACTTTAGCCGATCTTGAAGAAAAGCATGAGGCTGAATTAAGGGAACTTATTTCCTCAGCTATCCATCTTGCAGGTTCTGGAAGAAGAGCGGCCATGCGACTTGGTATCAATGAAAGCAGTCTTAGAGCAATGTCAGAGCGACTACGAATAAAAGAAAAAAATAATCACCTAGGTTTTCAAATTATCTAATTTAATAAATAGGTGCGCGAGGTCTCGCGCACTTATAAGATTGTTTACATAGTATTCTTCGCGTCCCCGAATTCTTAAATCATTTCACACGTATCCAAAATTATAATTTAATAAATGCGCGAGGTCTCGCGCGCGCATAAGCTTGCTCATCTAGCATTTTATCGCGCACCCAAAATCCTAAATCATTTCATACACATCCAAAAAATCATGCGCAATTTATCGCGCAAAAAATAAAATATTTTTTTCACAAAAGAACTGAAATTCTCCAATTTCATCAACCATTTTAACACCTTAATAAAAGTTGGCACGATTTCATGTTTTCTTGCAATTCAATAACAGTGAGGGAGGCATGAACGCCTCTACACAAAAAAAGGAAAACATGAAAACACTATTTTTATTAAATCATCACTCGAAACTTTTACTGCGGCTAACAGAACTAGAAGTAGCAATGAGCACTATCAAATCTAATCTTATTGAAGCATCTCAGTCTCAAACTAAGATTTTACAGGATTGCTTAGATCATGCGGTCGAACAAAAGGATTTAGACATCAACATTGATCTTCTCGAAAGATATACGAAAGAGCGTTGGAAGATTTTAAACGCTCTTGATCGTATTAAAAATGGCACATACGGCGAATGCCGTGAATGCGGCGAGATGATCGAATCTAAAAGACTTTTAGTTCACCCAACTGCTTCTTTATGTATGGAGTGCCAGAACCAAAAGGAGGATTGCACCAGGTTGGATACAGCTTTTATTCAAAAAACAGATCCAAGTAATTTTTTAGCATCAATTATTTTAAAAAACGCAGAGGTTGCTTAATTATGAAAAATTTAAATAAAACTACGCTTCTACTTCTTATGGTTTTATTTTTTAGTGCTTGCACGATTCCGACCATCAATCAGAGAAAATTCGAAATGAATACTCAAAATAATTATGCAGCAACGAAGAAAATGTTTAACGAAAGAAATTAAAGATATTGATTTGTAAGAAGAATAAATATCTCGACTCCAAAATCCCAGGGAGGATTTATGTATAACTTAAAAAGAAAACTGAAGCTTAGTGATGATCACAAAAAAAGAATTTACAATAAGGTTCTCTCTCTCCCAAGTCGAGAGAGAATCGCTATTCTTTTTTATTTTT
>JAURXW010000509.1 GCA_030654205.1 Bacteriovorax sp. | reverse complement strand
TCGGCTAGGCGACCCGCATCTTTAATATCCTCTAGGATCATTAAAATATCAGGAGAGAGAACTTTTCCCATACTGATAACTTTTTCAAGTTGCTCGCGGATATTTCTCATTAAGGCATTTGCCGCAACATTATTTTCTGGAATTACCACATCTGTGACTTTTGCCAGCTTGCACATGAAGTATGGAGCTTCTTGGGTAAATTCAGTAATGCGAGCTTTTGAAAGCCCTTGCACTAAAATTTTTACTCTTCCATCTGGTAGTTTTCTCATCCTCATGATCATCGCAATAGTACCCATCTCATAAATTTCATCTGGAGATGGTGCTTCTGCTTTCATATCTTTTTGACTAGCAAGAAGAATGAGTCGATCAGATTTATTAAGTGCATGATCTACAGCTTGAATTGAGGAATCGCGTCCAACAAAAAAAGGTAAAATCATAAACGGATAAACCACTATGTCCCTAATTGGCAGGAGAGGGAGATGATCTTTAAGTTCAATGTTGTCACCCTCGTAATTAGTTACCATATCTTTTCCTCCAAAATTGGCCATCGCAAATACATTTGCATACAGAACTTCAATCGGGATTACAGCGAAACTCTTTAAGAAAAAATGGCGATTTGTGCATTTTTCTTAAATTTTTTTAGGTATACTTGATTGCTATTATCACTGTTCTAAATGAAAATAGCAGGGAATATCTGACTAGTTTAATAGGGAGTTAGGAATGAATTTGACTATAGGGGCAGTTATACTAGCGGCAGGGGAAGGAAAGCGCTTGAAATTAGACGCACCCAAGCCACTTGCACCATGTTTAGATAAAAAATTAGTGGATTTTCCAATTAAGGAATTAAAAAAGTTTTTTAGTCAGAATAAAATTAATGGAAAAATTACGGCTGTCATTGGGCATCAGCGTGAATTAATAAAAAATTATATTGAAAAAAATTATGCTGAGATTAATTTTGCTGTTCAAGTAGAACAAAGAGGAACGGCCGATGCCCTTCGGTCATATTTTGATTCTACTGAGGACAAAGAGATTACAAAACAGTTTCAATACACTCTCGTTATATGTGCAGACACTCCTGTAGTATCTGCCTATGAATTAACAGAAATGCTTAACTTATTAATCAATGAAAATTTAGATGGAGTTGCTGCCAGTTTCATTGAGAATAATCCTAAAGGATATGGCCGCATCGTTAGAGGAAAAACTGGTTTCCATATAACTGAAGAAAAAGATGCAAGTAGTGATGTGCAAAAAATTACGGAGGTAAACTCCGGACTTTATTTATTAAAGACAACTTATGTTTTAGAGCATTTAAAGGCCATTGATTCCAATAATAAATCTGGCGAATTTTATTTAACAGATGTTTTTAAAGATGGTTTAAATGTTAAGGCCCATTGTTTTCCTAATGGAAATGTTTTTTTAGGTGTCAATACATTAAGCCAACTCGAGGAAGCGGAAAAAGCACTTAGGATAAGAAAAAAAAATGAGTTGCGCGAAAATGGAGTGCGTTTTATCGATAGTTCACATTGTTACATTGATAGTGATGTGGAAGTTGGGGAAGGCACAGTCATTTATCCGAATACATTTTTAACAGGAAAAACAATTATTGGAAAAAATGTGGTTATAGAGATGGGGGCGCAAATTATTAATTCAATAATTGATGATGGCGCTAAAGTATTGGCGTATAGTATTCTTGAAGGTGCTCGTCTTCACACTAAGGCTTCGGCCGGTCCTTTTGCCCGCTTACGTCCAGGGGCTGATATTGGTCCTGAGGCAAAAATTGGAAATTTCGTAGAAATTAAAAAATCGGTTTTAGATCGTGGCGTAAAAGTCTCTCATTTGAGCTATGTGGGTGACGCTTTTATTGGCGAAGAAACCAATATTGGATGCGGTTTTATTACGTGTAATTTTGATGGGGTAAATAAGCATATTACTAGAATTGGAAAAAATAGTTTCATAGGTTCGGATTCTCAAACAATTGCCCCAGTTGAAATTGGCGATAATTGCTTCGTAGCTTCCTCGTCAACTATAACAAAAAATATGCCAGATGGCTCTTTTGCCATTTCTCGCGGGCAACAAACAACTAAAGAAGGCATGGCAAAAAAGTTTTTAAAGAAGAAAGATTAATGGTATCTATTAAACTCCCACTTATGGGGTTTTAATTCGCATGGAAAAGGTAGAAATAGTATGTGTGGAATTGTCGGTTATTTTGGTCCGTCACAAAACTCTGTTGAAATTGTTCTTGAAGGATTAAAACGCCTTGAATATCGTGGTTACGATTCAGCAGGCGTTAGTTTTATAGATGAACACAATGTTCTTCAAAATTACAAAAAAGCAGGCAAGCTGGATAATTTAAAAATTGAGCTTAAAGGCAAAAACTTAATCGCTCGCGCTTGTATTGGTCACACACGATGGGCCACGCACGGTGGAGTAACAGATGAAAATGCTCACCCTCATCACAATGATATTCTTTCAATAATTCATAACGGTATTATTGAAAATGCCAATGATCTAAAAAAAGAATTAATGAGTCACGGAGTTAAATTTAAATCTGAAACAGACAGTGAATCATTTTTGGAATTGGTAACCTTTGAGCTAAGAAAAGGAAAACCAATTTTAGAATCTATTTCTGATTCATTTAAAAGAATCCGTGGGAATTCTGCTTTTGTTATTCTTTATCCAAAAACTGGAGAAATTTTCGCCATAAAAAGGGGAGCACCTCTGGTCTGTGGAATTAATGATATAACGAGTGAAGCACTTGTCTCTTCTGATCCTTATGCACTGGCCGGTATTGTTCATAAATTATATTTTCCAGAAGATGAAGTCATTGTTCATTTATCTGGTGGAAATAAAAATTTAGTTAATTTTTATGAATTAGATTTAACTAAGACAACTCGTTACTTATCAAAAAAACAAGATATGTCGGTTGAAGTTAGTGAAAAAGGCGAATACGAGCATTTTATGCTTAAGGAAATTCATGAACAACCAGAACTTATAAGAAATCTTACCCAATATTATTTTGCCGGAGAAGGTCGTGAGGCCCTTGAAAAAGTGGCACTCTATAAACCAAATCGCATTTACCTTTCAGCCTGTGGGACTGCGGCTTACGCAGGTCTTGTCGTTCGCGACTACCTCGAAGGTATAAATCGTATTCCTGCAAATGTTGAACTCGCTTCAGAATTTCGTTACCGAGATCCTATTTTAAAAACTGGTGATGTTGGGATTTTTGTTTCTCAATCTGGCGAGACTGCCGATACACTGGCCGCTCAATCATTATGTAAAAAAGCAGGTGTCAAAACTCTTTCAATAGTAAATGTTGATGGTTCAACTCTTTTTAGAGATTGTGATGACAATCTTTTAATAAGAGCGGGAGTCGAAATCGGAGTTGCCTCAACTAAAGCTTTCACTCAGCAAGCACTTACAGGTCGATTAATGTCTGCTGCCATGGCCGGAGATTTAAAAGATGAAGCGAAAAAAGTAAAACTTACTGGCAAATTTGCACTTCTCGCAGAACGAATTGATCGCCTACTCGTTCAGTCTGATATTATTAAATCAGTTGCCGAATCTATCTATAATAAGAAAGGATTTTTTTATACGGGAAGAGGAGCTTATTTTCCAATAGCACTTGAGGGTGCTTTAAAATTAAAAGAAATTGCTTATGTTCACGCTGAAGGCTACGCCGCAGGAGAGTTAAAGCATGGACCGATCGCTTTAATTGATGAAGAAATGGTTAATATCGCCTTAGTTGGACCGGAGCTTTTTGAAAAAACAGTTTCAAATGTTCAAGAGATCAAAGCAAGAAAAGGAATTATCGTTTCGATAGGGCCTAGAAATAACGAAGAATTAATGGATTTAAGTGATTATTATATACCACTAGATTTTGAAGGCCTAGAAGAATTGTCCCCACTGTACGTGAATGTTGTGAATCAATTACTCGCTTACTATATGGCCAAATTCAAAGGAACTGATATTGATAAACCAAGAAATTTAGCCAAATCAGTAACAGTAGAATAGGAAATATTAGACCATGGTAAGTCTTGATGGTTTAAATCCAGTTCAGAAACAAGCTGTCCTTCAAACTGATGGGCCAGTAATGATTTTAGCAGGAGCTGGCTCTGGTAAAACCAAAACTCTTGTGACAAGAATTACCTATTTATTAGATGAAAAAAATTTAAGCCCTCATCAATTATTGGCACTAACTTTTTCCAATAAAGCAGCTCGTGAAATGCGCGAGAGGATTGCTCATGAAATTGCGACAATAGATATTGGTGCTCTTCAAATTACAACATTCCATGCATTTTGCGCAAGAACGCTTAGATCTGAAGCAAATTTTTTAGGACTTTCACGTAATTTTACCATCTACGATGAAGGCGAATCTAAAGCGATCGCCAAGGCCTTATTGGAACGTCGAGGAATTTCAACAAAAGAAATTAACCCTTATGAAATTTTAAGTTATATCGATACTCTGAAAAATAATGGATTTTACCCCGGGCGTTCTATGAGCGAAGGGGCAGCTGATCCAACTGATGAGTATTTTGGATATTTTGAAGAATATGAATCGGAGCTTCACCGGGCCAACGCTGTTGATTTTGGAGGGCTAATTACCGCCGTCATTCAGCTTTTCGAAAAATTTCCTGATGTTTTAAATCGTTATCAAAATCGTTATCAATACGTTTTAGTAGATGAGTATCAAGATACCAACCGCGCACAATTTGAACTTATCAAGATGCTATGTGGAAAACGCAGAAATATATGTGTGGTAGGCGATGAAGACCAATCAATTTATTCCTGGCGTGGGGCAGATATCAGAAATATCCTGGATTTTGAAAAAATATTTCCAGATGTTACTGTTTTAAAACTCGAACAAAACTATCGATCAAGTAAAACAATTATTGAAGCGGCTTCGTGTGTAATCGAAAAAAATACCTTAAGAAAAGGTAAACACATGTGGACCGAAAATCCAGAAGGTGATGTCATTGAAATCATCGAGTGTTTTAATGACCGGGATGAAGCAGAGTTTATTGCTCAAGAAACTCATAAACTTCACAAAGCTGGAGTGTCCTATAAAGAAATGGCCGTCTTTTATCGCTCCAATGCTCAAGCCCGTTTAATCGAAGATTCACTTCGTAAATACAAAATTAATTATCGAGTTATAGGCGGCGTGAAATTTTATGAACGAAAAGAAATTAAGGACATGCTTTCATACATGCGCTTAATTATTAATGATAAAGATTCATTGGCCTTAAGTAGAATTATCAACGTCCCTGCAAGGGGAGTAGGTGCTACCAGTTTACGAAAATTAGAAATGGAAGCGGTTAACGCTAATACTTCTTTGTGGGACATCATAGAAAGAATTGTGGATAACCAAAGAAAATCTGGCGATGAATATTCACATATAAAACTCTCGGCAAAAATAAAATCATCTTTATCTGAATTTGTGACACTAATAAATGAACTTCGCCATCTTGATCAAAATCATATTAAGCCATCAGTGATTTATGAAAAAGTATTACATGAATCGGGATATTATGCTTTTTTAAAGGCAAATAAAGACTATGAAACTCTCGCCCGCTTAGAAAATTTGGATGAACTTTTAAATGCCTTAACTCAATTTGAAGAATCAAACCCAGGGGCAACTCTCGGAGGGTTTCTTGAAACTATTACATTAGATACAAGCACCGAGTTTGATGAAGATGCTATTCCTAACCAAGGCGAAGTATCATTAATGACAGTTCATGGTGCCAAAGGTTTAGAGTTTACTCATGCCTTTGTGGTAGGAGCAGAAGAAAATGTTTTTCCAAGTTATCGCAGTGTGGATGGCGGCGAAAACGCAATGGAAGAAGAGCGCAGACTTTTTTATGTGGCCATGACCAGAGCAATGATTAAACTTTATATTTCCTTTGCTCAAGGAAGGATGTTATTTGGACAAGTAAAGTTTAATGGACCAAGTCGATTTATTGATGAAATTCCAGAAAAGCTTTTTACCTGGAGAAAATTAAACAATGCTCCTCGAAAAGAAGAATACAATCCAAGCTGGAAACAAAATAGTAAATATGGAGACACTTTTGATCCCTACGATCAATCACAAGAAACAAAATACGATGATGATACTGTTGTTTATCAAATTCGTGAGCCTATAAAACAATCTTTTTATGAACCTAAATTCCCAAAGGGGTCAAAAGTTTTACATTCTCTGTATGGTGCTGGCAAAGTTGAAGACAGTGAAGGCTCAGGAGCTGATGAAAAAGTGGTCATTCGTTTTGCCGATGGTGCCCGTAAAAAATTTATGGTCAAGTTCGCTCCCATTGTGATGGGCTAAGTTTTAACGTCTGCTGTGAAAATTATTTCCGCAATTTCAGAATCAATCATAAATCTATTAGGTGGCCCCCAAAAACCAGTACCACTATGAACGTAGACATTCATGCCTTCGTGTTGATTTAAGCCTCTTATATAAGGTTGAATCATCATTACAAGAATATTCCAAGGAAATCCTTGACCGCCATGTGTATGTCCAGAAAGCTGAGTATGAAATCCCGCTTTAGAAGCACGAAAACACGATTTAGGTTGATGGGCCAATAAGATTTTATAGCCTTCAGAAGGAATTCCTTTAGCTGCCACTTGTGGATCACTTGCATTTTTTTTATCAAATCTATTATTGGAAGGATCAGTTACTCCTGCTAAAAAAAAGTCAGAATAATTATGAGTAATTTTAACATTTTCAT
Source organism: Bacteriovorax sp. (assembly GCA_030654205.1). Classification (GTDB taxonomy): domain Bacteria; phylum Bdellovibrionota; class Bacteriovoracia; order Bacteriovoracales; family Bacteriovoracaceae; genus Bacteriovorax. The sequence continues at coordinate 3,672 of JAURXW010000509.1, read as the reverse complement.
TCATAAGTACTGTCATGCCTGCGCTTTTTGCCCACGAAATCCACTCGCTGGCCGACCAATAATATTCGTGATTTCCTGTGGTAAAAAAAGTCCCGTATTTAGATTTAAAATTAGCAAAAGATATAAGTTCATCTTTCAAATAATCCACATTGCCATCAACCATATCTCCTGTGATCGCTATCAAGTCTGGATTTAAGGAGTTTACTTTTTCTACTAGCATTTCACAAAATTCTTTTTTAAGAGTCGGGCCCAAGTGAATATCCGATAATTGAACAATTTTTAATCCAGCTAATCCTTTATGCTTTTCGGGAAGTGGAATGTGAACGGTTTTAACCTTAGGGGTAAATGAATTTGCGTAACCTTGTCCTGCTACAAAAGTACTTGTGGCCAAGCCAGTGAAAGCGAGATTTTTTTTAAAAAACTCTCGTCGTCCCAAATCTGTTGAAGGGGTAATAGTCTTCTTTAGAAAATAATCAAAAATATTTTCAAAATCTAAAAAAACAAATACGAGTGTTAAAAGTCCTAGAAACCCCAATAAGACATAACTTAAATTATTGAAAAAATAAAAAAGACTGTTGTTTGAATAGGAGTTTTGGAGACGATAAAAATGTCTAAAAAATGAACAATAAAATACAAATAAATCAAATAAATATATTGAAAGGTGGTTCAGACTAAAAATATTTATAAAATTACGTTTAAAGCTGTGACGCATATACAGCCAATAACAAACTACCAAAATTGGCGTTATTATCGGAATAAATCGAGATAAAAAAGATATCATTGGCCAATTGTAAGCCACTTAATTAAGCCTATCAATTATTTGCCTTTAAAATATTTATAATCCGAGTATTCTATTTGGATGACACAACAAATATTTAAATGGAGCTTACTTGCCATTTTAGTCGGTCTTATGGCCGGTGTGGCTTCATGTGCATTTTTAGTTTCGATTAATGCCGCCATAGAATTTAGACGTACTCATCAATGGTTGATTATTTTTCTTCCTATTTCTGGCGCCTTGGTTGCTTGGTTTTACAGTCACTATGGCCAGGCAGTTGATGGTGGAAATAATTTAATTTTAGATGAAATTCACGAACCTAAAAAGTTAATCCCTCTTCGCATGGCACCTATGATTTTTATAAGTTCTGTTCTTTCACACCTTTTTGGAGCATCGGTTGGCCGTGAAGGCGCTGCTGTTCAAATGAGCGCAGGATTAAGTGATCAGTTTTCAAAATACTTTGGTGAATATTTTGATAATCGAAAAATTATTTTAATGGTGGGAATGAGTGCTGGATTCTCAGCGATTTTTGGAGCACCCATTGCTGGAACAATTTTTGGGATGGAAGTTTTATTTTTGGGATCTTTAACTTACGAAGCTCTCTTTCCTTGTTTAATCGCTTCCATTATCGGCTATTTTACGGCCATCGCCTTAGGGATTTCTTATACGCACTATGCTCCAATTGAAATTCCACCATTTACTTTTCTTCGAATATTTTCCGTTGCCTTGGCGGGGATATGTTTTGGATTAGTGGCCCGCTTTTTTGTTTGGTTACTCCATAAATTAAAAGATTTTCTAGCCTCAAAATTTCCCAATCCTATCTATCGACCATTCATTGGCGGACTCATTATTGTTTTCTTTTTTTATTTATTTGGAACTGATCGTTATCAAAATTTGGGTGAAGACATAATAAATGCCAGCTTTGTTAAACATGTTTTGCCTTGGGATTTTGTAGGTAAAATTTTTATGACGACCATTTCAGTCGGATCTGGCTTTAGGGGAGGCGAAGTTATGTCGCTTTTTTACATTGGCTCAACACTTGGCAACGCGCTCAGTTTTATTTTACCACTACCAATTCCTTTACTTGCCGCACTTGGTTTTGTTTCCGTATTTGCTGGTGCATCGAACACTCCAGTGGCCTGTTTATTTTTAGCCTTTAATTTCTTTGGTTCAGAGATTGGTATCTATGCCGGGATAGCTATTGTTATAAGTTATCTTTTCTCAGGCCAGAAGAGTTTATACCATTCACAACGCGAGCATCTTTTGAAAAAGCTTTAACTAGATTGTAGTTGATAATAACTAAAGTTTAGTTGATAATCTCTTTCATGCTAGAAGGACTTTTTGGAAATAAATCTGCTGAAAAAGTGATGCTCTCCATTTTTATACATGGAGAAATTCATGCGTCTGCAATTGCCCAACAACACAATACTGCACTTGACCCCATCAAAAAACAGCTTGAGCGTTTTGAAGAGGCGGGGTTTTTAATTTCAAGAATTGTTGGAAGATCAAAACTTTATAAGTTTAACGATCAACATCCACTAATTAAACCACTGAAACAACTTTTACTAATTGCCAAAAAAACAGATTCAAAAATAAATTATAAACCCAACAATGAAATAGGACTATTATGAGTGTAGACATTACAAAAGAGCTCGTCTCTCATGTCGCAAAATTAGGCATGTTAAAAATAGCTGACCAAGAAATGGAAGCCTACCAGGCCCATTTATCAAAAATTTTAAAAAGTATAGAAGAACTTGAAGCAGTCAATACGGATGGAATTCTGCCTTTTGCAAATCCAATGCGAGAGTGTTTGGATTTATTTAAAGATCATAACGACCGTAGAGCTGATGATATTTCTGCATCACTGCCAGTTCAAGAAGTTTTGAAAAATGCACCTGATCAAAAACTGAATCAATTTAAAATTGAAGCAGTTATTGGAGATGGAGAATAATTTATGAGTTCAAAAAATATTTACAAACTACATTTAGATTTAAAAAATAAAAAAGTTTCATCTGTGGAGTTGAGCCAAGAGTGTATTAAAAAAGCCCTGGAATCAAAAAATAATACTTTTATTTCGATTACTGAAGAAAGTGCATTGCTTGAAGCTAGTTCCGCAGATGAGGAAATTGCCAAAAGTGGATTAAAATCAACTCTTCATGGAATACCATATTCCCTGAAAGATTTATTTATTACTAAGGGAATCAGGACAACTGCTGGTTCGAAAATTCTTTTTAACTATGTTCCACCATATGATGGATATATTTCAAAAGCGTTTAAAAAAGCGGGAAGCGTTCTTATTGGAAAAGTTGGTCTCGATGAATTCGGAATGGGTTCTACCAATGAAAACTCCGCTTTTGGAATTGTTAAAAATCCTTTAAATGTCAATAAAGTTCCAGGTGGATCTTCTGGAGGTTCAGCAGCTTCAGTAGCTGAGGGATCATCATGTTTTTCTATGGGAACTGATACTGGTGGCTCTTCACGATTGCCTGCAAATTTTTGTGGATTAGTTGGTTTCAAGCCAAGCTACGGGCGAGTTTCTCGCTACGGCCAAATTGCATACGCTTCAAGTTTAGATCAAGCAGCTCCGATGGCCAATACAACATTAGACATTGCATGTATCATGGAACATATCACTGAAAAAGATTATCATGATGGAACAAATGTTAATTTAGGTACAATGAAATTAGTGACAGAATTATTGGCTTTAACTGAAACTCATATTAATGGAAAAAAAATTGGGGTTTCAAAAGAGTTGATTGATGGCTGTTCAGCCGATATTAAAATTCAATTAGAAAATGCACTTGAGCACTTAAAGAAATTAGGAGCTCAGATCATTGATGTTACTCTTCCTAATTTAAAACATTGCGTGCCAGCTTATTATATCATTGCAACTTGTG
>JAURXW010000507.1 GCA_030654205.1 Bacteriovorax sp. | reverse complement strand
TTTAAAAAAGTATCTTTTTATTCATTAAAAACTGTTCGACTATTGGGCCTAAAGACAATGCCGGCAAAAATGTTAAAGCGCCGACAATTATAATTACTCCAATTAATAAAATGACAAAAATTGTATTATCAGTTGCCAATGTACCAAAGCTAGGTGGACTTGATTTTTTTGCAACCATACTTCCTGCAATTGCCATCACAGGAATCAAAACTGCAAAACGTCCAATAATCATAGTGAATCCTAAGAGGTAATTATAAAAATTAGTATTGGCATTTAAACCAGCGAATGCGCTTCCATTATTTCCAGCGGCCGATGCAAAAGCATATAGTACTTCACTAAGTCCGTGTGGCCCTTTATGTGATAGACTGCTTAGACCCATTTGAGTTGATAATCCAAGCGCACCTCCAATGAGGATGCATGCACTTGGGGCCAGAATCGCAAGGATAATCATTTTAATTTCACGAGACTCAATTTTTTTTCCTAAATATTCAGGTGTCCTTCCCACCATAAGTCCTGAAAGGAAAACGGTGAGAATAACAAATAAAATCATTCCATATAAACCACAACCAACACCTCCAAATATTACTTCACCAAGCATTATGTTGAGCATTGCAATCGCTCCTGATATAGGAGCCTGGCTTGAGATCATTGCATTGACTGAGCCATTCGAAGCCGCTGTGGTCCATCCTGTCCACATTGAACTATTAATTATACCAATTCGTGTTTCTTTTCCTTCCATACTATTAACTGAAAGATCAGAATGTATAATAAGAAATGTTCCGACCATTAACAAAATCATCATCGCTGCAAAAATCGCCCAACCTTGCTTTTTATCACCGATCATAAGTCCATATGTGTATGTTAGAGCAGCTGGAATAAGAATGATTGAAAGTAGAGATAGCCAGTTTGTAAGAGGAGTTGGATTTTCATATGGATGGGCAGAGTTAACATTAAAAAATCCACCACCATTTGTTCCCAATTGCTTAATCGCGATTTGCGAAGCTGCTGGTCCTCCGGGAAGTAATTGTTCTTTGCCTTCGATCGATGTTGCATGTATGTATGACGTAAAATTTTGAATTGTGCCTTGTTTGATTAAAATAAAAGCTAGAAAAATTGAAAGTGGTATTAAAATAAACAAGGTAGAACGAGTTAGGTCTTTCCAAAAATTACCCAACATTGCAATTTTTTGCTCTTGAACAGATTTTCGAGAAAGCCCTCTGATCAAGGCCAAGAGTACCGTAATTCCAGTTGCTGCGCTTAAGAAATTCTGGGTTCCTAGAGCTAACATTTGAGAAAAATAACTTAAGGTACTTTCACCACCATATGATTGCCAATTAGTATTCGTCACAAAACTAGCAGCAATATTGAAGGCAAGTGGAAACGATAAACCTGAAAAATGTTGCGGATTTAATGGTAATAAGTTCTGCATCATTAATATAACTAATACAAAAATAAACCCAATTAAATTAAAAACTAAAACATTTAAAGTATAATCAATCCAATTCATTTCATTTTGAGTTTTAAGTCCGAGAACATTATAGACAATATTTTCAATTTTATTAAAAATTGCAATTTTCCCTTCGAACACGAGCGCCATATATTTACCTAAAATAACTGTGAGAAAAATTATTGCGCTAAAGCTAAGGATAATTTCAAAAAAATCCAAAACACTCATATCATTCTCCTAAAATTTTTCGGGGTAAACCAATGTGTAAATAAGATAGCCAACAATTCCGATAGTTAAGATTCCAGTAAGTAAAAAATCCATAAATAACCTCTCTTTGCTCTACTTTAAATTTATTGGCATAAAATTAGTGTTAAGAAACTGGCTTAAGACATAAAAAAAAAGTAAAAATACCTATGAAGGACGACGGGGAACCATCTCATTTGGGAGATAATAGAAGATAGAAACATAAATAAAAAAAGAAGCCCAGTGTATTAGTGGTTTTTTATGAATAGCTTTTTTGAATATTAATTTAACGTTTGTATTAAGGATAAGATTTTTAAATAGTAGATTTCCTGCCAGCGAAAATGAGTATTCTCTAAAATTTAACGTGGCATTAAATTGTTATCAAGAGAGCTTTTGGCTTTTTTTTGAATTTTTTTAAAAAACTTGGATCATTGATAAATGAGCCAATAATTCCTAGTAAACAGCCAAGTCCTATGTCAATTGTGCGCAATTTTGCCAAGTCTATGCTGTCCGTATTTTTCCCACTTGAAATTTCAAGTAAAAATAAAATTAAAGCTGCAATGAAAATATTGCCTAGCCAGTAATTGCGAGTAAGTCCTAGTGGCGCAAAATAAGCTGCGACTAGAACAAAAAGAATGAGACTAATTGGATCGTGCCCAAAATGGAGACAGAAAGCAGCTAAGAGTACACCCACAAATGTTCCGACCAAACGTTGAGCACTTTTATAAATACTTTGAGTACTATTTGGTAGCATCACAATAAGTGTAGTTCCAACCACCCAGTAGCCTCGGCTTATGTGTAAAATATTTGCTAAAATAAATCCAAGTGTGGTGGTTAATGCAAAAACAATGGCAAAACGATTAGTTTCTTTTTGGTTAATAATTTTTTTAAAAGTCTCTCTTTTACTGGCCATAAATTCAGAAGCGTGACGGAAAAAATAATAAATTAAAGTTAAGCAAATTATATAATTAAGAAAGGCCAATGTGAAATAGAGCATAATGCTCCAAAAAAAATCTTTAATTCCCGGAGATCCTGCCGCTGTTAAAATTTGCAATGCCATAAAAAGCAGTAAACGCTCTAGTTCAATTCCAAAATTTTTTGCTTTTCCTAAAATAAAAGAAATGATGAACAAGGCTAGCGCCGTCATCAGATTATTATTGGCCAAGATGGCACCTAGATAAAAAGACAAGGAGAGCAATAAAAAAGTGATTGCAAGGTGATTAATGCGTTGTCTTAATGGTCCGAAGTGATCATTAAGAATGAGCACAAAACCAAAGAGCCCACCGAAAATAGCAAGAGGTAATTGATTAAGAACAAAACCTAAAATTAAAGGGAGTGTTGTGCATAAAGAACATAGTACCATTCTAGGAATGGGAGTTGAGGAAGGAGTTAACTTAAATGTATTTTCTAAATGTTCTTTTAGTGGCATTGGCCAATATTCTATAGAGACTATTGGCCAATGCCTAGTTCAGTCTAAAAATTATTGCAAATGATCGTGATCGTGTTGATTGACAACTAAGGCCTTAGTATTTAATTGATAGCAAAAATAATAATTGCATCTTGGATTTGTTGTTGGTTCACATGTTGAACGAAAAACTATTTTATCGTTGCTCATAATGCTTAGAATGCGCATCGTTGTTTCACAATCTCTTCTGGCGATTTCAGGATTCTGGCTATTAGAAATAAGAACCACATTGGTATCAATCCACACAGAATTTGACGGGGTCTCTTGAATGCTTGATTGGCTTTGAGCAAAGCTAGAGCCAGAAAGGAGTACAAGGGTTAAAAAAAATGCTTTCATAGGTTTTCCTCCATAATAGTGAACAATCTAAATCTCATCAATAAAGGCAACAAATGTCAACGCCCAGTTTTTTATGCGTCATTGTAATTTTTCATTGGTAAAGGTGTTGCCATTAGGCATAGAATTCCTTCTTTAATTTTCTTTTAACAATTTCTTCTAAGGAACCTTGTGATGACTATAAAAATACCCGCTGAGATTATCAGCTGCCAAAATTTTATTAATGGAGAATTTGTAAAAGGAAGTGGCGAAAAGATTCAAGTTATTAGTCCATATAATGGAAAAATTATTGGTGAATTTAATTGTGCAAGTCGAAATGCAGTAGATGCCACAATTGATGCTGCTGCTATTGCTCAATTATCATGGGCCGAAGTTCCAATGAAAGAGCGCACTAAAGTTATGTTTAATTTTAGAAATATTCTTATTCGTGACATGGATGAAATTGCACATTTAAAAAGTGCTGAGTCCGGGAAAAATTTTGATGAAGGAAAAGCTGGATTAATGAAAGGAATTGAAGTTTTAGAATACGCAATAGCACTTCAAAATATGGACCTCGGTGGAAAAGTAGAAGTATCACGCGGAGTTAGTTGTGAATATCGAAGAGAACCCGTTGGAGTTGTTGCCAATATAACGCCTTTTAATTTTCCAGCCATGGTTCCAATGTGGACTATTCCTATCGCTTTAACTTTAGGTAACGCTTATATCTGGAAACCATCAGAGAAAACTCCCTTAACATCACTAAAAATTGCTTCAGCATTAAAAGAAGCCGGACTTCCGGATGGATTATTTCAAGTGCTTCAAGGTACTAAAGAAACCGTGGAAGCCATTATTGATCACAAGGCAGTTAAGGCGATAGGTTTTGTCGGCTCAACTAAAATAGCTAAAGCTGTTTATGATCGTGGGACAAAAGAAGGAAAAAGAGTACTCGCTCTCGGGGGCGCTAAAAATCATATCGTATTACTACCCGATGCAAACGCCGATATGGCCGGTGTTGGAATAAGTGACTCGTTTACAGGATGTGCAGGTCAACGTTGTATGGCCGCGTCTGTTTTGTTGGTTGTTGGAAATCCAGAAGATACAAAAAAACATATTGAAAAAATTATAAATCGTGCAAGTTCATTAAAACTTGGTAGCGACATGGGCGCCATTATTACAAAAGCTCAAGTGGCATTCTTAAAAGAAGCAATCACGAGAGCAGAAACAGCTGGAGCGAAAATTCTTCTCGATGGAAGACTTGCAGTTGCACCAAAAGGAATGGAAGAAGGCAATTGGATCGGACCTACAATTCTAGATAATGTTCAACCCGGAAGTGAAGCTGCGACAGTTGAATTATTTGGACCGATTATCTCGATCATTCGTTGCAAAGATATCAGTGAAGCAATGAAAATTGAAAATAGTGTGACTTACGGAAATGCTTGTTCAGTATTTACTTCAAATGGAGCATTAGCTGAAAAAGTCATCAGAATGGCAAGTACGGGAATGGTTGGAGTTAATGTTGGAGTTCCTGTTCCTCGTGAGCCATTTTCTTTTGGTGGTATTAATGCTTCTAAGTTTGGCCATGGTGATATTACAGGACAGCACTCATTAGATTTTTGGTCTAATATAAAAAAAGTAACTGTTAAATGGGAAAAGCAAAATGACAATAATTGGATGTCATAATTTAATTTTAAATAAATACTAGAGAAACTAAGAAACGAGGAATATATGACAGAATTTAAAAGATCAGCGCATGTTATTTTAACATCGCATTCAAAACAAGTTTACAAGCATACTTTGCCAATTCACTGGGGTGCTAAAAGCCCAAGTGAGCGTGGACCCGTTATTGCTTCACTAACTGACGTAAAAGAAAGAAATGCAATCGGGACTCACAGTGGAAGTTATGCAATCTATCGGGCGCTTTCAATTGCCCAAGGCTCGTATGATATTAACCATAAACCTGATCTGCATAACACTGAAAGCCCTGTGAAAATTGGTCCTCATGCTTCTTGGTTTGATCCTGATAAAATGGTTTCAATTGACCCATGGGGCTTAGACGTACAATTAAATTTTAAAAAACTTTATGAAGATGGTTATGATATTCGTCCAACAATTTCTGTAACTCAGGCCCATCTCCAGCTTCCAGAAATTCATCTTGCGATAGCAGCAGGAAGATTAAAAGTTGATGGAAAAATTATTAAAGAAAATATGGATATTAAAGTAACTAAAGTTGCTTTGGAGCCCGTGTGGCACTTACCAGGAATTGCCAAACGTTTAGGCGTTGATGAAGGTGAACTTAGAAAAATCCTT
>JAURXW010000506.1 GCA_030654205.1 Bacteriovorax sp. | reverse complement strand
GACAATAAAAACGTTTGTCTTCAGTATTGAGCTCAACAACCACATGGCCTTCCTCGTTCTTTCCATGGGCCTGTCTGACTTCTGGCATTTCAATACCATGATCTATACTATTTCTGGAAATATGAAGTAAGTATTGTAAATGAACTGAAAAATCTGCAGGATTCACTCTGATATCCCCTCCAAGAATTTCTACCGATTCTAATTTTTTACCAATTTTTTGGGCATGGAGAATAACATCTTCTTTAAGTGGCGTGATCATTTCATCGAAAGTCACAAATAAAAGTCTATTTGTTAGAAACTCTTCTATATTTGGTATTTGATTATTTTTTAATTCCGAAATTAAATCAATTAGATCACTTTCTAAAAAGCTTTTCAGTGGACGGGACTCTTTCCAATTTGTACCACCAAATAAAAATGGGTATTCTAAGGCCATTGAATTTAAATCTTCATCAATAACAGAACAAAGCTTTGATGTGACAATATTTAATTTTTCTTGATTTTCTATAACTTTAATTTCGTCTTCAATTGCATGAATTTTTAACGCTAATCCTCTTAGGTGAAAAAGTAAAAAACAGCCTTTCATAGTATGAGCAAATCGAAATGATTCTTCTTTTGTTAACTCCGACTCATTAAGGCCTCTGATATGATCGACATGCGAATTTACTTCACCTAAAAGTTTGGTAAACGAGTATTGATTACTTACGATTTTTAAAATCATCGCCACTCGACTTTTATCTAGTTCGGCTTCATATTCCAGCCTTATCGATTCAGTGCGATCAGTTGCAATAACAACAATTCCAATTATTTTTTCATCTTTATTTCGAACTGGTTCATACTCTAAATAAATGGCCCGTCCATCCTCAGTATGCAGCAGCTTAGGGGCAAGACCCAGGATACTTTCAAAAGGTACAACTTCAGAAAACATATTTTTAAACAGCGATTTAGTTGTTGCCTCATCAATTTGCTTAAAAGTTAAAACTTTCTCTACTCCCTTACCTTCTAGCTCCTCTCCAAAAATTCTTTGTGCCGATTTACTATACGTGCCCATAACAATAAGTTTATTGCTAACCATGAAAAACCCTTGTTCAAGAGAATTAATCATTGCATTTTGAAGACCTAGGGCCTTTTTTAAAGCAGCTGTCCTTTGTTTGATTAATCCTTCGAGTTGGGTGGAATATACTAGTACCTCTTCCACCAAATGAGAAATTTTGGAGGCCATATCATTAAACACAAGGGCCATTTTTCCAAGCTCATCGCGAGTTGCAACTTTAGATCTGACATCAAATTTACCATCTCCAAAAAGTAGAACTTTTTCAGTCAGCTCAATAATGGGAGAGCTGAACTTGCTGGCAATAACTATGGAAAATATTCCAACGACAGAAACAAGAGCAATAAAATAGAAAAAAGATTTTTCTTTAAGTTCAATTATTCCAGCAATCGCAATATTTTTTGGAATGCCTGAAATATAATAGAGATCATTATTAATTTGGGTAAATGATAAAAGATATGCTTTGTTATTATCTATAACTTCTTTAACTCCAGAATGAAGTTTTTTTTCAATAATCTTTTTACGAATTTCTTTGATTAGACCACTTTCGTTAACTCCTTCCGCTGTTACGGTAGGAAGAAAAAAGGAAACACTATTTTCAATACTTTCTTTTATTTCAAATAGCTGAGTTGCCTTTATTAAAAATTCACATTTATCATTTTCTGGAAATTCTTTTTTAATTAAAATATTTTTATTTTTTATATCAAAACTTAAATTTCCAGGTCTAGTAAAAAGCTCTGCACTCGCTCCTTGATCCCCATATTTAAATTGAAATTTACTGCATGAAAAATACAGAATATTTTTTTTATTTTCAAGGATTTTGACTAGATTTTGGTCATTTCCCAAGGACAGGAATTGTTCATAGTCGGTCAACATTTCACTTTGATATTTTATCGATGTATCAATTTCATGCTCTCTAGATGAAACCTGTTCTAGAATGCTTGAGTAAACGTAGGCAATTTTATCTTCTTCAAATAATTTTGTTGCCAGTAAGTAATATCCTAACAAGGTGACAATAACTATTAACGTTAATATCAAAATTAGTTTATACTTAATAGATAAATAGTAACGCATTAACGGAACCTTCATGAAATTTTCAAGGATTGATAATACGCTTATCGGTTTTTTTATATTAGTCTTTATTTCATCTATTTACCTACTAGTAGTTGTCCAAAACAATCAAGAGCATGTCAGTCAAGCACTCGAAATTGGAACTATTAAAGAAGTTAATAATAGTGTAAAAAAACGGCATTATACCATGCTAACCTGGCATAATGCCGCTGTGACCGATGCACTCCAAGAAGATGATGTCATTTTTACCAGCGAAAATTCATCGGCGCTTCTAATGTTTAATGATGGAAGTTTACTAAATATTGAAGGTGATTCCCTTATTCGTTTAAAGGGTGAACATGGTATTATTTTAGAAAAAGGTCAAATTCAAATTAATAACGAACAAAGTAGCGATCCTTCAAAATTAACAATTACTCTTGCCCAAAAAAATAATCAAAAATTAACGATGGGAGAAAACTCTATTTTTAAACTCTCCAAAAACAATGACAATATCGAAATCAATTCAATTAAAGGAAATGGTAGCCTTAGTTCACAAGACAACACCAGCGAGATTAAAAATGGCCAAAATTTTAATATTGAAAAAAATAAAATTAAAAAAATAAATTTATCAA
>JAURXW010000500.1 GCA_030654205.1 Bacteriovorax sp. | reverse complement strand
TAGTAAGTTCTCGGTTATTTCTGAGATATTTAGCAATATAAATATTTTTGATAACTTCAAAGAAATGGAAGAAATTGTTCTCGGATACCATAAGATCAGCTCGAGAATTAAGGGAAAGCCTGATGATACTGAAAAAGTTTTAAAAAATTTAAAAGAAATTAGAGCGGAGCTTTCATTACCTTTTTTAAAAACATTTGAAAAATTTCTAGATGCTTCTTTATCTCAGCTTTATGATGGAATTAACTTTAATGACAATGGCCATGATCTGGCAGAATTTTCTAAGAAAAATAATTTAGTGTTGGTTCCCAATCATCAGTCACACGCCGATTATGTAGCCATCAATTATGTCTATTTTAAAAAATATCAATCTCCATTATTTGTGGCCGGTGGAAATAATCTTAATATCTTTCCCATAGGTCCTTTATTTAGAAGATCAGGCTGTTTTTTTATTAGAAGAACTTTTGCCAACGATATTCTTTATAAACTCACTCTGGAAGCCTATCTTCATTATATGCTGGTCAAAGGAAATCCAATTGAATTTTTCTTTGAGGGGGGGCGCTCACGCACTGGAAAACTTCTTCCTCCGCGCTATGGTCTCTATCAGATGTTAATTGAGGCCCATGCGGCCATTGCAGAAGATATTAGACGCCCTTTGGTTTTTGTTCCTGTCAGTATTGTTCATGAATATGTTCCCGAGCAAAAATCTTTAGCTCGAGAGCTTGATGGTGGAAAAAAAGTTAAAGAAAGTGCTTCTCAAGTATTTGGACTGGTTAAACTTCTTTCTTATCAATTTGGAAACGTACACATTAATTTAGGTAATCCAATTATCGCTCCGGAAGCTCCAACGGATCCGATTGATTTAAAAACCCAAACTCAAAAATTGGCTTTCGAATGCTTTTTAGAAGTTGGAAAAAATATGCGGGTAACACCGACTTCTCTTTTGGCGATGATTCTTTTGGATGAACCAACAGGCGCGCTTAAATGGGAAGAAATTTTGACTAAGGCACGTCATATAATCACTTATTGCCAAAAATTCAAGGTGCCTATTACTGATTCAATAAGACTAGAAAATTTAGAAAAATCTCTCGAGCGTTCTATCGATATTTTAATTGGAAATAAAAAAGTAGAGATCATTGGCAATACCTCTTCACAGCATGTTTTTTATTCAATAAAAGACGATTCAAGAAAAGAAATTCTTTATTTTAAAAATACAATTCTTCACCACTTCTTAGTTCCATGGATTGTTCATATGGGCTGGGTCAACCTCTTTAGTGGGCATATCTCTAACGTCGAAGACTTAAAAAAGTTTTTTATTAACCAAAGAAAACAATTAACCCACGAGTTTTATCTTCCAACCGTTAAAGAAGTCCTCAATCAAACTCTCGATATAGTCACAGACGCCATCGGTAGGGAAGTGACGACTTTGGAGGAATGTGTCGCGCTGAGTCATAAGGAGCTATATTTGATACTCGCTAAGGTTGGACTTTTTTCTAGGGCCTGTAACTATCTTCTTGAAGCTTATTATATTTGTGGTCTCACTCTTAAAGATCTCTCAATCAATGAGTATAAAGAAGGCTTTAAGATGGAAACATTTCTTAAGCGCTATAAAGAGGTTTTTGAAAACGAGCGAAAGCTTCGTCGTATTATTAAGTATGCCGAAAGCTATTCAGTGCCACTTTCAAAATCAAGTTTACAATATTTTATTCACGCCAAAATTGTTGATTCCAATGCTGGTTTTTATGTAGTTGGAGACCAGGCTAAATTGTGTGAAGCCTTGGGCAAAGTTGAGTCTGACCTAGAAGGGCAGCTCAGCATTAATTTGTTAAATTAAGATGGCAATTCAATTAGTCAAAACAACTCAGGGTCGAAAGCGTTTTTTAATATCTGCTCCAATTCCCGATTTTAATAACTGGCTGCTCCATTTGGTAAAGCACAAGCAATTTATTTCACGCGAGTCTTCTCTTTCAATGGTTGGGAGAAAGATAAGTTTTGAAATGAGCTCGCCCGATATATCTCCAAAAATGATGTTAGAGGTGATCGGTCCTCCAATGGCCATAAAAGATGAGGTTTATACGCTTGTCGATCTTGAAGAAAGTGAGATTTTTATCCACAAATTTTTGGACTCTGATCTCTTTTCATGCGATTTTGGCCAGCTTTTGGGGTATGCCTGGAGCTTAAAGCAGTCTCTTGATGCCGTATTTAAGAAGCAAAATGATAATTTAGGGACCATTTTTCATATTGTCTTTAACCTTAACAAAATAGAGCTTCATTTTTTTAGGCAAAAAGATTATATTCAAAAACAGTTCTAGATTTTAATAGCAATTAGGCCAATTTTGAAGGCCTAAACATTTGGGGTAAATTATCAAAGAAAACTCGAATCCACCTGGTCAGTTCAACAGATCTTCTCAGTTTAATTCATCAAACAAAAACAGCGGTCCTAGAGTTAACGAGCAAATCAGAATTCCTGAATGTCGTTTACTTGGAGACGATGGACATGCTTACGGCGTGGTTACAATGAATGAAGCTCGGAAAATCGCTGATGAAGCAGGTCTTGATCTAGTTGAGGTAAGTCCCACTGCTCAGCCTCCTGTTGTTAAATTAATTGACTTTGGAAAATACAAGTATGAACTTCAGAAAAAAGCCCAAGAAGCTAAGAAGAAGCAAATTGTAATTCAATTAAAAGAAATTCAACTTCGTCCAAATATTGAAGCAAACGATCTTCAAACTAAACTTAACCATTGTGCTAAATTCCTTGATGATGGCGATAAGATCAAAATTTCAATGCAATTTCGCGGTCGTGAGATGTCTTATAGAGACGCCGGGATGGTTAAATTTAAAGAAGTTATCAAGCAAATTGAGGCGATGGGCGCAATAGTCGAAGCTGATCCTAAGATGATGGGTAACCGAATTATCGCAATCTTAGCTTCAACTAAAAAGCCTATTAAAGGGCCTGCTAAGAAAGAAGATGAGCCAAAAAGTGAGTCTCCTAAGGTTGAGCCTAAGGAAATAAAAGAAGCTAAAAAGGCTTAAACCTTTAGCATTCTTTAAATAACTAGAATTTTTATGGGAATTTCTTTTACAAAGCCCTTAAATCTTGATAATTATACCAGCTCGAAAACGAAAAACACTCAGATAAACACTAGATAATTAAATTGGAGTTATCTCATGCCTAAAATGAAAACAAGAAAATCAGCAGCTAAGAGATATAGCGTAACTGGTACAGGTAAAGTTAAAAGAAATAAATGTGGTCTTAGACACAAACTTGAGCACAAAAGTACAAAAGTTAAGAACAGAGCTGGCGGACCTGCTTTAGTTCACCAATCTGAGCACGAAAAAGTAAGAAGAATGTTACCATACGCTTTCTAGTTTTCTAGAAACGTTTGGAGAGTTATAAAATCGACAGAGATTTGGGCCCAAGTGCAAATTGCCCCCAAGTGTTCGTTAAAATCAGGAGTATTTCATGGCACGCGTAAGAAGAGGATTTAAAGCAAGAAGAAGAAGAAACAAAGTTTTGAAAATGGCTAAAGGTTTCAGCTTTGATAGACGTACAAAATACAAGCACACAGCAGAGACGGTTAAACGCGCTCTTCATTATGCTTACGTTGGAAGACGTTTACTTAAACGTGATATGAGAAAATTATGGGTAGTCAGAATTGCTGCTGCTGCTAGAATTCTTGAAACTTCGTACTCAAAATTCATGGGTGCAATGAAGAAAAATTCTGTATTGATCAATAGAAAAATGCTTGCTGAAATTGCAGCAACAGATTTCGAAGGATTCAAAGCAATTAAGAATTCACTAAAATAATTAAAAAAGAAATTTTTTAAAATAATAAAAAAGCCTCCCTTGTGGAGGCTTTTTTATTTTTGAAATCACTTATTCTTGAATATGCTGATAGATTAATTTTCCATTGATATAATGCTTACAAATTCCATTCGAATTTAATTCAATTATCCCTTTTACCTCAGTTCCTACGG
>JAURXW010000498.1 GCA_030654205.1 Bacteriovorax sp. | reverse complement strand
ATTAAAACATGATTTTCATGAGCAATAGAATTAATACTTGCGGCCAATGATTCAATTTCTTCACCTAAAGCAATAAATTGATATTTATCAATTTTCAAATTAATTTTATATTCATTTAAAACTTTTGTAAGAGAATTTTTTTTAGCAATTAATTCAAATTTTAATTTTGTACCATTTGCAACTTGCAGGAGAATCTCTTTTTTTTCTCTAGCAAGCATTGATAATTCAAAAGTTAGTGAAACTTTATCTACTTTAAGATTATACTCATCAGTTTGGAGATTATTTTTTTTGTTTTTTGCTTTTTCTAAGCTATTTGATCTTTCAACTAATATGTCATTACTATTCATGGATTTAACCTCTGATTGATGAAATTTAAATAAGACTTGGCAAGTTCATTAGTAGTATCGATCATTAAGGATTTCTCCAAAATAATTTTAGCGTGTTCAAATTTTTTATTTTGAATATCGATAGCTGCCTCTAAGACATAAAAGCTTGCAATGTTTGGGTAATCTTTAGATAGCTGAGCTAAGATTTCTTCTGATGATAATAACTTTTTAGTAATAATCCCCTCTTGAACATGGATCATTTTCTTTAAAATTTCATTTACATCTTTACTCAATGGCCCACTGATTAAGTCTTTGATTAATTTCTCGTTGAGCTTTGAGAGGTTAACATTTATTTCACTCACACCTAAGTTGGTAAAAATTAACTGCCTATCCATATGATTAATTTTTTTAAACACGAGTGAAGCAACAGAATTTTTTTGGACTGACGTAAGCTGCTCTTTTGTTAACTTAAATGGAGTTACACCTAAAAGCTCCCCCGATTCACTGTAAACTTCGGCAGAAGGAGGTGTTGAATTTATAGTAATATAATCGCTTAATTCAATATTGCTTTTAAAATATGAACAAGAGGATAAAAATAGAATGAGGAATAAAATGTGAAACTTTAACTTCATGACTTAAAAAATAACATGTCTTACTAAAAGTAAGTAGATAGGAAAAAAAGACTAGGAAAAAAGCCAACCTTTATTTATAGTTGATTAATGAGAAATATTGCTCTTTGGATTATCGTATTTACAACTCTTCAGAGTCCGGCCTGGGCAAGCTATTCAACCTCTTTCAAGTTAATTAGCGGAGTGTTTCAGTACAGCTCTGATGAGCTTAGTGGAAACTCTATAACGATGGGAAGTCCAAGTTTTGGTTTCCTTAAATCCTTAAATGAAAAACATCAATTAGGTGGAAGCTTAGAAGTCTTTTTTAGTACGACTTCTCAAAGTGTATCTCTTTATGGTTTTGGCTTTGTTTACCAATATTCTTTAATTGGTCAGGGAGCAAGCACCGCCACAGAATCTCCAGATGTAAACATCTCAACTACAACAAAATGGAATCTTTACTTATTGAGCACCTTTAAACGCTATTCATATTTCTTAGGATCTAATAAATCTGATGAAACACGATTTGATCAGACTGGTGATTTTTTTAATTTTGATTTTGGAACGGGTGCTTCGTATGATATCGGAAATCGTTTGCGTGCAACTGCCGAAATTAACACCACTCTATTTTCCTTTGCTTCAAGCGATAATCGCATAAAAATTAAAAGTATGCTGGTAACTTTTGGAATTCAAAAAGAATTTTAGTTTGTTACACCTTTAAGTCTGGTAGCAACTAACTGTTGTAAACGAATAACTATTCTTCTATTTTGTGTACGGGCCTTGAGTAATTCTTCATCTTTTAAATTTGTAATATCAACCAGAGGCTCCACATCCGCAAAACCAATTGGTCTAAGGACCTCATGTTTTACACCTAGGCTTTCAAAAAGCCTTACAACGTTGGCCGCTCGATTACTTGATAATTCCCAATTGGATGGTGTTCCTAAAGTTTTAATTGGCACATCATCAGTATGTCCTTCAACTAAAATTCTGAATTTACTATCTTGTTTTTTCAATATGATTGCAATTTTACTTAATACTTCTTTTGTTTGCTCAGGTACGGCCGAGGAACCACTTTCAAAAAAACTTCCTGACTTGATGGTTAACTTTACTCCATCAGTAAGAGTTTCAATTTTGGTTTCTTGCTCTAAATTCATTTCTTTTAAAACTTTTAGAAGCTCATCGGTAATTTCATTAAAAGGTTTTTCATATTTTCCACCCATTGCCTTAGATGTTGACTCTTTTACTTTTTCAATTAAATCTTTACTCGGAACTGAAAAGGCGCTGATAATAACAAAAAATCCCCATAAAAGTGTCATCATATCCGCATAACTGATTAGCCAGTTACCATCACCATGCTCTTCTTGGTTATTTTGTGCTTTTAATCTAGCAATCCTTTGATTCTTTTTCATTTAACTTAATCTTTCTCTAGGAGGAAGGTAGCTATTTAAATTCTCTTGAACTAAAAGCGGATGCTTTTTCTCTCTCAATAAAAGAACTCCACATAAAACCATTTCGCGAATGATTAAATCTTCTTCAGCCGCCAGGTACAAGTTTTCACCAAGTGGTAACAAAACAACGTTGGCCAGTACAAGGCCCCAAAAAGTAGATGTTAGAGCAACTGACATTGCCGGTCCAAGCTGTTCAAAAGCATTGGGAGCTCCTAAACCCTGAAGTAAACCTATCATCCCAAGAGTCGCTCCTATTAAGCCAAAGGCCGGAGGAAAGCGGCCAATAACTTTAAAGGTATTGCCTTCTCGCCTGTAGCGTCCATTTTGGATTTCAATTCGTTTTTCTAATACTTCAACCATTTCATCTTTACTTAAACTTCCATCTAAAAATAATTCCAGACCTTCTTTTAAAAAAGGGATTTTAATTGCATTTATT